>PUNB01000028.1 GCA_003552565.1 Lentisphaerota bacterium | reverse complement strand
TGACATTTTTATGGATTAGGGCGAAAGATTAAGAGGAAAGATTAGGAAAAGACGGGTGCGCCCCTTAATCTTTTGCCCTAATCTTTCGCCTTAATCGGCCATGTAACACCCTCTAAGTCTCACATAAGCCCGACCGCCGGCGCAGGACGCCGGATACCCCGAGGGTGAGACTGTTGCGGCGTAAAAAACTTTGTCCCGAACCTTGTCCAGTGTTTTTTGACTTTGGAATCAGGTTCGGGACAAGGTACGGGGCAAGGTTTTATTACTGCCTCCACATGATTGAAATAAGTAATTACGAGCACAACAAAAAAGGAAAATTTATGCAATTTGCCGATGTTTCCCCACTGCAGAGAAGACGAGCCGAGTATCAGCCTAAACTTCCCGGCGTTCTCCGGGAGAACGGACCTTTTGTTCAGATTTCCGGCACTCAGCCGACTCAGCCGAAGTCCGACGGGGAGGCTCTTAAAAAACTGTTTCCGAATACTTTTGGCGCCCCGCTGGCCGATTTCACGGCTGCCGAAAAGAAAAGCGCCCCGCCCATAAATGTCGCCTTGATCTTCTCCGGCGGCCAGGCGCCGGGAGGTCATAATGTCGCCGCCGGTCTCTATGACGCCATGCAGGCTTTAAACCCAGAAAACCAACTTTTCGGTTTTCTCGGCGGTCCGAGCGGCCTGATTGACAACAAATATCAGCTTCTTGACCGCGACACGATCGATGCCTGCCGCAACACCGGCGGCTTCGACATGATCGGCTCCGGACGCACCAAACTGGAAACCCCGGAACAGTTCGAGCAGGTGGCGGCCACCTGCCGGAAGCACGGGATTAACGCCATAGTGGTTGTCGGGGGTGATGACTCCAACACCAACGCCTGCATGCTGGCCGAATATTTTCTGACCCATCAAATCGATATTCAAGTGGTCGGGTGTCCCAAAACCATTGACGGCGACCTGAAAAATGAACACATTCAGACCTCTTTCGGATTCGACACCGCCACAAAGATTTACAGCGAGCTTGTCGGCAACATTCTGCGCGATGCCAAATCGGCGCGAAAATACTGGCATTTCATCAAACTGATGGGGCGCTCAGCCTCGCATATCGCCTTGGAGTGCGCCCTGCGGACCCACCCCAATATCTGTCTGATTTCCGAAGAAGCCGCGGCTCAGAAACGGACATTGCGGGATATTGTCGATGAAATCGCCGAGGCGGTTCGGCGGCGTTCCGAGAAAGGCATGAATTACGGGGTCGTACTGGTGCCTGAAGGACTGATTGAATTCATACCCGAAATCAAAAGCCTTATCGAACAACTGAACGATCTGCTGGCTCAACACGAGCAGGAATTCTCCGAGCTTTCCAACGCTCAGAAAAGAATTGATTTTATTATCGAAAAACTGGCCGAGGAACCGGCGCGGCTGTTCGCCTCGCTGCCTGATAACATCAAGGCTCAACTGACCATGGACCGCGACCCGCACGGCAATGTGCAGGTCTCGAGAATTGAAACCGAGAAACTGCTTATCGAAATGGTTGAGCAGCGTCTGAAGCAACTGAAAGCGGAAGGGAAATTCAGTGGCTCTTTCAGTGCCCAAAACCATTTCTTCGGCTACGAAGGACGCTGCGCCGCTCCTTCCAACTTCGACGCTGATTACTGCTACAGCCTCGGTTACAGTGCCGCCTGCCTGGCCGCCAACGGAAAAACCGGTTACATCGCGGCTGTCGGCGGACTTGAACAAGAAGCCGAAAAATGGCGTCCCGGGGGGATTCCTTTGACCATGATGATGAACCTGGAGCGTCGCAAGGGCAAGGAAGTGCCGGTTATTCAAAAAGCGCTGGTCGAACTGGACGGCGAACCGTTTAAAGCTTTCGCCGCCCATCGGTCGCAATGGCGTGATGAGGACCATTACTGCTATCCCGGACCGATCCAGTATTTCGGCCCGCCGGAGGTGACCGACGAGCCCGCCATAACCCTAAAATTGGAATTGCTATAGCTATGGAATTTTCAAAATGGCCGGGGCCTGGTCTTGGCTTTAAGTTGACAACTTTAGTCATTGCGTTTTCAGCCGCTTTGTTGTGGGCATTTTCCCCGATTGCCCGGGGAGATGACAAAACACCGACAGCCTCTTTCGGTCTGCCGCAATGGGGGGGCAACGTCCGGCTGCCCGGTTACAGCCTTGTGACCATGTCGACAACCCTGCGAAACCCCGGGGCGGAGGAGAGCCGTCTGCTGCTGCAGGCCGCCTCCGCCGGCGGCGGGCAAGGCAATATCATCAACCAAAGAGAAGTGCTCATCGGGCCGAATGCGCAGCTTCGAATGCAATCGCGTCTGCTCAGTCATCCAGGCGAAAATTATCTTGCCGAACTTCTTAATCTGGAAACCGGCTCCTTAATGGAAAGAGAAGAAATCGCCAGCGCCTATCAGACTCAGGCGGTACGCAAAAGGATATTCATCCTGAATGATGATCATGATTTTCCCGCGGCCAGCGAAATGACCCAGCTTGACAAGTTGAGCGAGCGAGTGCAAATCGGCCAGCGGCGCGGTCGCGAAGCGCCGGAACACTGGACTGATTACGGCCCAAGCTCAATTATTCTCATAGTTAAGCCTGATTTTAATTCCATGCAGGATTCGCAGTTCGAAGCCATTCGGGATTTCGTCCACGGCGGCGGCACCCTCTTTTTCGCTCACCCGAAGAGCGTCATGCGGGCCGCCCGAACTCCGCTGGCGGATATACTGCCGGTGGATCCCATGCGCGTGCGGCGGCGCGAACAAATGCCGGAACTGACTGAATGGTTCAAACCTTACCATGCGGAAGACAATTTCGGAAACATGGAATGGCCGGAGGGACTGCCGTTTCTGGAAAGCGTGCCGCATCCAAATGCCCACGCCCCCGCAAGCCAGGGTGATTACCCGCTGATCGCTTACCGGCCGGTCGGAGCCGGCCTCTCCGCCATCGCCGCCTTCGACTGTTCCGACCCCGCTTTCCTGATCAGCCGCCGCGGCCTGCCTTTATGGAACCATGTACTCAGCCGAAGCTCCCCCCACCCAATGACCACCGGCGCCGTATTCGCCCCACCGATGGAAAGAGCCGCGGACCGGCTAACCGGGTTCCAAGCCGCCGATGCCGACACTGTGCAATTGATTTTATTGACCAATCTTATTTTCGTATGCCTGATTTTCATGCTGTTCCGCATGATACGCAGACCCACGGCGGGCTGGATTTTTCTCGGCGCCTATGGAACATTGTTGACAGGGGCGATATTTTATGTCGCCAACCTCCAGATGGAAGATCAGCCGGATCGCAGTCTGATTTCTCTTGAACTGATGAACAGACAGCCGGATCGTCGAGTCGGCCTGCAGTTCATATCTCTTTTTTCCCAGCGCGAAGCCGCTCCTGTAATTTCCACCAACAATGCCGACTCCGCCTTCATGCCGGTCGTTCCTCCGAACATTGACCTCAATCCCATATTTACGTTTCGCCACCGTTTCAGAGACACAATGCAAATTCGTCGAGACGGCAATCGCGAACGTATGCCTAACTTCAATCTCAGTGCCATGCGCCGACGCGGGCTTGGCTGCGCCTTCACTTTTTCCCAGCCATTCAATCGCGAAGAAAACCGGAGTCAAGCCGACCTTGCCCATCTAGTGTATTCTGACTCCATGCCCAAGTTAACCGGCTTTCATCTACCTTCCGATCTGCCCGAGGATACCCAGGTTTTTCTTACTGGCGCCGGCGGCGCTCGCAGGCTGTCCCCCGCAGATGAAG
>PUNB01000128.1 GCA_003552565.1 Lentisphaerota bacterium | reverse complement strand
TATTGAATGATGAATTTTGAAGTGGAACTGCATGGTCTGTCCTAAACTCAACATTCAGAATTCAAAATTCAATATTCATTATTGTTTCTTCTACGGGGTATCAGGCGCATCGCGCCGGCGGACGGGCTTGTATGAGGCTTCGTCTCGGTGATCAGTTATCAGTCATCCGAGTACCGTAATCGTACACGTACTCGTACACTCAAATCCCCGGGTCAGAAATAATGACGATTAGCGTGTACGAGTACGTGTAAAAGTACGCAGAATCTCTCCCTCGGTGTATGTGGCCTATCGCGCCAGCGGTCGGGCCTGCATGAAACACCAGGGTCACTATTCTTTCTCGTCGCTGTTTCTTTCCGGGCGCAGCGGCTGAGTCAGCAGAGAACGAAACTGCCGAGGGGTCAAATTTATTTCCCGACGGAAAACTTTAGTGAAATAGCTCTGATCCCGAAAACCGCACATCCGGCTGATCTCGCCTAAACTGAGATTGCTGTAAGCCAGCAATCTTTTGGCTTCACTTACCCGGATGGCGGTCAGGTGCTGAACAAAAGTATATCCGGTTTCCTGCTTCAGCCCGTGAACGATGCTTGAACAGCTGGCGCCGACAGCTTCGGCGACCTCCCGCAGATTGGAAACCCGCATATAGTTCCGACGCAAGTAGTCCAGCACTCTGTCACTTACTCCTCCCTTTCGTTTGTCAGCTTCCTCCATTCCCAGCATGGAGTTATACTGGTTCAGTATAAGATTTTCGGCCCAATGACAGAGCGACTCCATATCCTGCAGGCGGTTAAGCTCGATAATCTGCTCTTCAAGACGCTGAGCAAAGGGATACCAACCGCCGGAATTCAGGGCGCTGTCACAAGCCAACGCACTGAGCAGAATCAGAAAATGAGACTTGGCATTCTCCAGGCTTTGCCCACTGTTGAGAAGCATATTGCCAAGAAAGTCATCAAGTTTAACCCTGGCCTGATGCAGTTCCCCTTGCCCAAGACGCCGCAGGATTTCCGCCAAAGTCACTAGGGCGTCCGGCAGCTTCGGATAAGCGGGCTGCAGTTCCTCCACTTTCGCCGCCAGACGTTCCTGCTGCTCATTGATACGCTGACGCATACTGAAGAAGGAAGCGCTGTTCAGCCCCTCGGCAAACGTGGCCTCCAGAAGAAACTCCGCCACTGCCTTCTGTTCATTGGAGTCACTTTCCTGAATCGCCTGCAAAGAACTGAAAAGCAGCTGAAACAAATCCAGAGCTTCGACACTGGAAAGCCGGGAAAGCGCCACCTCGCGGGTTTCCTGAGCACTCCCTTGAGCTATAAAACCGCCGACCTCTATAACTCCGACAATCTCACCGCCTGACACAGGCACTATCGGCACCACCAAAGTGTCCAGCCCCAGCCAACAGCGGAAAAACCAGGCATTGCCGACCGCGTATCCCTGAACCGCCGCCGTTCCAGCCATGTTCCGACAGTAACCTCCGGCACGCCGGTCCCGTACACAGCCTGCGCAAAAAGCGCAGGCCTGCCGCCCGATCACCGCCGGCTCTTCACTGTTTTTCGGGTAAAAAATACCGCCGCGGCCGGTGTGTTCCTCCAGTTCAGCCAGAACCCGGGAAATTCTTGATTTTAACTCGTGTTTTTGCATAATAATCATAATTATAAGCTTTATATTGCTTTTTTCCACCAATACTTGAATAGATTTACTCATAAAATGACGGAAAGCTCTTTAAGAAATAATTTGACATACTATATTCGTAAACTAACTTGGTCGCTTGTCGGGCGGGGGCCGGCTATTCGCAAAACAAAGAATTATCAGGAGAACGCGAGTGTTACAGAAACTGCATAGATTTATAGAAAAACAATTCAAAAATAAGAATAAACCCAATGCCGATGAAAAAACATTTACTAACAAGGATGAGCCCAGTTCTGATACAATTACATTAAACAACAAGAATGAGCTTAGTTCCGAGATCAGAAATTTTGATTCCATTGATATTCCAGAAGCTATTGCCCGGGCCATTGAAGAACTCGGCTTCTCCAAGTGGACACCGATCCAGCAGGCGGCGCTGCCGAAACTGCTGGCGGGCCGGGATGTAGCGGCACAGGCTCAGACCGGCACCGGCAAAACGGCCGCGTTTCTGATCACTATCCTTCAACGTTTTCTTCATAAACCGGCGGCCTCCGAAAACGAAGAGACCACTCAGGCACTGATCCTCGCCCCGACCCGAGAACTGGCAATCCAGATTGATAATGACCTGCGAGAATTGAACCGTTATCTGAATATCAGCCACTTGGCGGTTTACGGCGGCCAGGATTATGAAGCCCAGAAAAAGAAACTGCAAAAAGGAGTTGCCATTGTAGCCGCCACTCCCGGCAGGCTGCTGGACTTCAGCCGCAAAGGGATCGTCAACCTTTCCACAATTGACACTTTGGTTCTGGATGAAGCCGACCGCATGCTGGACATGGGGTTCCTGCCGGACATTCGTCGCATCATTAACCAGCTGCCAAAAAGAGAGAAACGCCAGAATCTGCTTTTCAGTGCCACTCTGGAAGGTCCCATTATGCGTCTGGCCCAGCAATGGATGAATGATCCGGAGCGTATTGAAATAACTCCCGACAGCCTCGTTGCCAAGGAAGTCGAGCATTTCGCTTACGCTGTCAGTGAAAAAGACAAGCTGGCACTTCTTTTGTGGCTTTTAAAAAACCAAGCCGGTGATCGTGTGCTGGTTTTCCGCAATCGCCGGGCGACAGCCGAAAAACTGACCAAAACCCTGCTTAATTACGACATCAGCTGCGCCCTGCTGTCGGGCGATGTGGATCAGAGAAAGCGACTGCGAACGCTGGAGTCATTCAGAAAAGGGAACATCAGAGTGATTATCGCCACTGACGTGGCCGGAAGAGGTATCCATGTGGATCATATCTCGCATGTTATCAATTATGACGTACCGGATGAAGCCGATGCCTATGTCCACCGGATCGGGCGCACCGGCCGGGCCGGAATCTCCGGACAGGCGATCAGCTTCGCCTGTGAAGACGGCGGTTTCATGATTCCGCAGATCGAGGAATACCTCGGTGAGTCCGTGCGTATGCTTCATCCGCAAGAAGAAATGCTGAAGCTGCCCCATCCGGCGCGGCGAATTAACCACCAGCACCAGACCGGAGGCGAAAAAAATCAGGTCGATAAAAAACACCGGCGCTCCTCCGGACGACGCAGGCCCAGGCGAAAATGAGGTATAAGCGTCCGCGTCTCGAATCCGCCTGAGGCGGACAAGACAAGTTTTTTTTTTGCCGCAGCCGTCTCCCCTCGGGGTATCTCAGGCGCACCGTGCCGGCGGGCGCGATGGTGGCCGGAGCTTCCAGCTCCGGATTGTCAGACGAATCGCGCCGGCGGCGGGGCTTGTGTGAACACCGCAACTATCTTAAAGCGGCGTCGGGCCGCCGCACTCCAAAGATGCTTCGCATCAGTTCAGAACACCGAGCCGAAGGCTCTTTCGGAGTGCGGTGAGTTCTCACCGCTTTGGTATAGCAACTCATGTGAACACCGGGTTCTTCGTTCCTTGTTCGTGGTTTTTTAGCATTTGACGAGGGCGAATTCATCAATCGTCTGTCACGGTACTCTAGTCGCTTGTCGCTTGTCGCTAGTCGAAAACGCACACTAGAAATCACACCGGTTTCTCTTCGGTTTAGCGCCGGGTAACACTGGGATGTAGCGTGGGGGACGAAGTGTGGGGGACGAAGTGTGGGGAATCCTAGAGATTGGCGTGTACGAGTAGGTG
>PUNB01000083.1 GCA_003552565.1 Lentisphaerota bacterium | reverse complement strand
GTGAAGACGGTAGAGATTTCGAAGCAGGCGCTGCTCCGGCAACGAATACGCTCCCGGGTTTTGCACGCGTTCGAAGCCTTCGGCGACGAGCTCCGCGACCGGAGACCGTTCGGCCGCCATCTGCAAAAGCGCGTCCTGATCCTCGATTATCGGCCGCGACCGCGACGTGCCCCAGTCTATCAACCAGATCTGATCTTGTGGATCGAGTACCACGTCCTCAACTCCAAGATCCCCGTAAATGAGGCTGCACGGTAGCGTACGGTCACGTTCCACAATGGGACGCGCAGCCTCAAACAGCGCGCCGACCCCTGTACGGAGCGAGCGCGACAGCCCGGTACGCTCGAGCGCCTCGGGCGAAAACGGTTCGTGAAACAGTCGCTGGTACACTTCACTTACCGGCCGCCCTGCGAAGCCGTACACGCCGTACACCTCCCAGAGAAACTCACCAATACGGCGCCAGATAGCCGTCAACCGCGCCGTGCTACCCGGCCTCGGACGCGCGGAGGCGAATGCCTCGCTTAAGGTTTGCCCGTGTATCAAGGTCTGGGTAAAAAACGGGTACTCACTCTCGTTTTCGTACTGCAGCACGGTAGGAAACTGCACCTCCGAGGTTCGCCGCGCAAGATGAGCGGAAAGCCACTGCATTTTCTCGACTTCAAGACGTAGCTTCTCGCGCTTACGGGGCGCCATCGAGCTTTTCAAAACGCACGCCTCGGCCGGTCGGTCGTACACCGCAACGATATTGCCGTGAAGCAGGCAGGCGTCGGGGCGCACCGCTCCCTGCACCCGTGGGGCAAACGGTCGGCCGAGGACCGGGCCGAGGACCGGAGCCGGGTTCCTGGTGCGAACCGCGGCCTCAAACGCCGAGGCACGCAGCGAAACCCCGGACCGCAGGCCCGGAATGCGGCGGGCCAGAGCGCCGGCGCTACCGGCATGCGATGCCGTTCGAATAAACCAGTTGCCGTAGGCGCGAAACTCTGCGGTTGCCGGCGCCGGCGACGCCGCCGCGGGCTCGGCCGCAAACAAGCGCTTCTCGATGCTTTCCAAAATCGGGAGTGCCGCTTCCCAGGAAGACAATGACCCGCTCACCGAGCCTCCCGTTCACGCCGCTCTTCAACGGCGGATCGAAGTTCGGCGAGTATGCGCGCAGCGCATTCCTCGGGCGTTGCGTCGTTTTGCACCGTAATCCAGGACGCGGAGGTGCCGAACGCATCGCGCAGCGTACCGTAATACTGTTCGAGATTCGGATCGGCGGAGCCTCGTTTCGTACCGGCTTCCACCACACGCTGTCGTAAGCGCTTGTAGAGCCGTAGCGGTAGCCCTCGCTCACGCGCTTTACGCTTCGAACGCGACCGGCCGCGCTGGGCCCGAAGCGCAGCGCTCGCCTGCACCTCTACCACAACCACATCGGCCGCCGTGTACACCGCACGCGCCTTATCGAGTAGTGCGGCCGGCGGATCCGTTCTCCAGTGTGTCATGAGGAGCCACTGCAGAGGGCCCTCCTCCAGAAACCTCATCGCGCCCTGCGCCCCTCCGGCTGCCGGAGAGGCTGCCGGAGAGGCCGCCGCAGGAGCTGCCGGGGCAGACCTCGGCACGGCCGGCGGATCGGAAAGAGCCGCAAGACCGGCGTAGATCTTGCCGGCCCGCTCCAGAGCACCGAGCCGCCGACCGCCGACCGCCGATACCACGCCCACCGAACGCAGCGCGGCGAAGGTGAATCGCGTGAACCCGCTCTCGTTTAGCCGTGCAGGCCAGGATTCGAACACGGCGTCGATGCCCTCGCGGCGCAGCTCATCGCACACCTTAGCCGCAAGCAGCGATTTGCCGCTGCCGGGTAACCCAAAGAACTCCACGGTTACGGTATCGAGATTCGGTGGTGTTGTGTTCACTCCGCCTCCCGTCGGCGCGCGACACTTGAAACAAGCGTTGCCGCCAACCGCAGCACCGTCGGCAGCTGCCCCGGGCGTAGAGCGCGCCACTCGAGAGCGCGAAAGTGCCGCGCCCGGAGTATACCGGCGGCCGCTTTTGCGCGCAATCGGCTCACGGTCTTGCGGTTGATCAGCCTCAGGAGCGCAGTGCGCTCTCCACGAGTCCGGCACAGCGGCAGATACTCCTGCGCGCTGCGCGCGATAAGATGCGGGATCTCGAGGTTGGCGGCGTCCGTCATGACGTCGCTGTGCGGGCGTACATACACCGCCGTGGCCCCCGGCAGCACCGCGAAGCGCTCGCGCGCGAGCATCAAGCGCAACCAGAGGTCGGAGTCGCCGCCGCGCTTCGCCCGGCCGGCAGGGAAGCCTC
Organism: Lentisphaerota bacterium; assembly: GCA_003552565.1. GTDB lineage: Bacteria > Verrucomicrobiota > Lentisphaeria > Oligosphaerales > PUNB01 > PUNB01. The sequence goes on along the minus strand of PUNB01000083.1, from coordinate 1,530 downwards.
CCGCAGCCTCAAAGGCGCTGCAACGCACTGCAACCGCGCTGGTGTGCAAAAAATCGCGCTCGGCGAACCATCGCAACGCTTCCTCACCGCTTAGCACCGTGCCCTCGGTAACCTCGGGGTTCTTTACGACCACGGCCCCGCCCGGCTTCTCGCTCTCGTAGTTGGCGCACACCACCCCGAGCCCGGGCTCGGCCTCCACCGCCCCCGATATCGCCGCAAGATGCTCCGGCTTCCAGCAGTCGTCGGCATCAAGGAACGCCACCCAGTCGGCCGCAGCATGCCCCACGCCGTAGTTACGGGCCGCGTAGCCTCCGGGGCCGGGCGTATCTCGCCTGAGGATGCGAATGCGCGGATCGCGAAACGCGCTCATCCGCTCGAGGCTGTCGTCGGTGGAGGCGTCGTCCACCATCAGAAGCTCGAACTCGCCGAAGGTTTGGCCCAAAACCGAGCGCACCGCGGTTTCGAGGTACTGAGCTTTGTTGTAAACCGGAATAACGACCGAGATGAGCGGGGCGACGGCCTTCATCGGCCCGCCCCGCCGCCGCGCGCCGGGCTGCGCCCGGTGAGACGGGCGAGCGCCTTCGAGATGCGCTTGAACACTCCGCCGCGTTTGTGCGGTAAGGATCGCCAGGTATCCTCACCGCGGTCCCGAATAAGGTCTTGCTCGCGGGCGAGCTGTGCGCGCCAGTCGCTCCCGACAACGTGCTGAAAATGGCGGTCCTGGCGATTGGCCTTCGCGGCCTTGCGAATCTCGAAGCGCTTCTGCATCTGTTGCGGTGAGCGAAACTGGTAATGCGCGCACAGGATGGGCTGCGGCCAGGGAGGATCGCCACCTTCCGGGTCGCGGCGACCGGCGTGCCACACCAGCTCCGGCCGGTGTCGGTAGAAGCGTGTTTCAAGGTGGGCGAGCGGCTTCACAAAGCGTAGGAGATGCCGATCCTGTGCGAAATCTCCCGAGAAGCGCTCGCTACGGCTTTGCTCTTCGCTGATGCAGTACTCGATGGATTTCTTGCGCACCCGTCCATACTCGCTCGGCACTCCCGCAAGAAAACCACGCGGATCCTCTAGGTAGAACTCATCGACATCGGCCTTTACACACCACCAGTCGCCCTCCTCGGCTTCGTCGCGGAACGCGTTGAAGACCCGCTCGCGGAGCGCGTTGGAGTACGGACCCTCGTAGCGTTCGTACGGCACAACGCAGTCGTCTGCACGGGCCTGAATGCGCTCCCAGGTACCGTCGGTGCTGCCGTTGTCGAGCACCAGAATGCGGTCGGCCCAGGCCGAGGTGCCGTCGAGATAGGCGTCGATGATGTCTAGCTCGTCCTTCACGAGCGTTATCGCAAAAATCCGCATGGTGAGCTTCGCTGATCAGGGTACCGTAATCGGAAGATCGGGGGCAAGCGTTACGGCAAGCGGGCCGATCTCGCACACCCGGGCCGCCATGGTGGCCGAGTCGGGGGAGCCCCAAAGCAGAAAACGGTATCGGTCGGAACGCACCGCGGCAACTTGCTGATTCACACAGGAAGCGAC
>PUNB01000033.1 GCA_003552565.1 Lentisphaerota bacterium | reverse complement strand
GGATCACGTGTAACGCGCGTAACCTCAGGCTAAGCTCCCAGCATTTCATCCTTCGGAGGTCCAAACAAGGTAGCGCTGCGTACTTCTTCAATAGTGGTGATTCCCTGCGTCACTTTCAGCACACCGTCTTCAAGAATCGAAGGTACCCCCGACTCTCTGACTTTCCGCCGCATAGTTCTCTCGTCGGTATGCTGCAGAATAAGCTGATTGGCCAATTCATCCAATTCCCAAACTTCGAATATGCCGGTACGCCCGAAATAACCAGTGGAATGACATTGTTCACACCCTCTGGCCGCCCAGATGCGAGAAGGGATATCCAGCTTGATTGTTTCAAACCAGTCTTTTTCTTTCCGCGTCGGCTCTCTATGTTCCCGACAATTGAGACAAAGCTTGCGCACCAGTCGCTGAGAGACAACGAATTCCAGAGCGGCTGATATTTCATAATCAAGCACTTCAAAATTCCGCAGGGAAGTTATGGCGCCTACCGCGTCGCGGCTGTGCAGCGTGCTGAGAACTATTTTACCGCTGGTGGAGGCGTTGACCGCCGCCTGGGCCGAGACCGGATCCCGCATCTCTCCGACCATGATATAATCCGGATCAATCCGCAGGATTGTCCGCAGCGCCACTTGAAAGTTCAAACCTCGCTTCAGGTTGACCTGCATTTGAGTGGTGCCTTCCAGGTGATATTCCACCGGATCCTCCACCGTCACCACACTGCGCTCCCGCTTACGCAGCTGATCCAGCAAAGAATAAAGAGTCGTGGTCTTGCCGCTGCCAATGGCTCCGACCACCAGAAACATGCCGCGAGTACCTTCCAGCCATCTCTGAATACGCTCATATTCCTCCGGGCTGAAACCCAATTCCTCAACCGACAAGCGTAACGCCTGCGGATCAAGCAGCCGAACCGTCATTTTCTCGCCAGCCACTGCAGGTACGCAGGAAACCCGCAAGTTGATATTCCTTTCCATCAACCGATATTCCACCCATCCTTCCACCGGCTTATTGGGCCACATCGGGTCTATGCCGGCCAGCACCTTGAGATATGACAACAAACGCATTCCGGCCTGTCGCGGCACGTGACTGACATCATAAAGCCTGCCGTCCACCCGTAATCGAATAACAAAACCTACCAGCTCCGGATCAAAGTGGATATCCGAAGCGTTTCTCTCCACGGCATTCATTAATAAAGCATGACAAAGAGCGCTGACTTCGCTCTCCTCTTCAGCCTGCTCGGGCGCCAATGAAAGGTAAGACTCCAAGTAACCGATAAACCGGCTCACTAATGACTTTTTCAGTGGCCGAATTGTTTCTGACGATGAGGATTGATTATTCATGATATACCTTTTCGCATAGCCTCTAGCTACCGCCTGAAAAGTTTTTTACCGCATGCAGCAGGCGGCGTGTCACTGTTTCCCGCCCGAGAAGAACCATGGTGGCAAAAATACCTGCCCCTGACTTAACCCCGGTAACCGCCAGTCGCAAAGGCTGGTTGAGCTTTCCCTGCTTTATTCCATATTTTTCAGAGAGCCGACTGATTTCCGCTTCCAGCTCTGTTTCATTCCATTCAACAGTCGATAATCTCTCCGTCGCTTCGGTCAAAGCTTCACCCACTCCAGGCCGGGACAGTTCTTTTGTCGCGGCCTTTTGATCATATTTCGGCAGGTCAACAAAAAAATACTCCCAGTCAGCCACATCGGTCAGTTTCTTGGTCCGGCTCTGCATTAACGCGGCCACTTTTCCAAACAGCTCCGGATCGGACTCGCGACTCCAGTCACAGGCCTGAGCATACTCCCGCGCCGCAATAATAAAATCAGCCAATTCCATTTCAGCCACATATCGGCCGTTCAAGCTCTCCAGTTTGCGAATATCAAACTGAGCCGGTGTATGCTGCACGCGGTCAAGCGAAAACAACTCAACCAGCTCTTCCCGGGACATTTTCTCCCGGTCATCCCCCGGAGACCAGCCGAGAAGAGTCAGATAATTAAACAGCGCCTGGGGCAGAAAGCCCTTGTTCTGAAAATCGCCGACGAAAGCGTCGCCGTCGCGTTTACTGTATGGTTTCCCCTGGGAATTTACAATCATTGGCAAATGCGCGTAAGCCGGAGGTTTTTCCCCAAGCGCGTGGAACAGTAATATATGCCTGTAAGTGTTCTCCACGTGATCATCACCGCGGACAATATGGGTAATGTTCTGATATATATCATCACACACATTGGCCAGGTGAAAGACCGGTGTGCCGTCCCCGCGCACAATAACCAGGTCTCGCATACTGTCCAGCGGCTTGGCCAGCCGCCCTTTGATTAAATCCTCATAAACCAGCTGCCGACGAGTAAAGTTCAAACGGGCCGCGGACTCAATCTTGAAATCCTTTCCGGTGTTAATGATATCCTCGAGATGCTCCCGCAACTCGAACAGAACGCCCCCTTTCTCGTCCTCAATCCGTAGATCACGCATGCCGGCGAGACAGCTGTTCTGTGGAACCGGCTTGCCCTTGCGGGAAGGCAGCGCATAGCTGATGCCTGTGTGGTCAATCACTACCGGCTCTTCCTTCAAAAGGTCAAGCTTGACCTGCCCGGTTTCTTCCACCCCCGGCGGCTCATCAGTCAAAGGTATACGATAAACCGTGGCCTCTTTCTCTCCGCCTCCGCCGCTCTGACGATAAGCCCGGCCGGCTTGAAGCAAATGGTCAGCCGCCTCCAGATGAGCCGCAGCTCGCTCGGATTGACACAATACTTCTTCGTCATAATCCAAGCCAAGCCATTGCATAACCTGAAATAATCGTTCAATTGCTTCCGGTGTGGAACGAGCCCGGTCAGTATCTTCCACCCGCAGCAGAAAAGCGCCGTCACAATGACGCGCATGCAGCCAGTTGAAAATGGCAGCGCGAATATTGCCGATATGCACATTACCCGTCGGCGACGGGGCGAAACGTAAGCGCGGCTGAGTCATATATTCTCCTTTGCTACTGTCATAAAGGTTCCAGAACATTGGTTAATTTAAATCGACTGCTGACGATTAACAGCCGCCAAAGAACAAACTCGTATTGCGTCAGTGAAGAAAGTCAGAAAAATGGTGTCGGATGACGATAATCCGCCTCAGGCGGAACGATAACGGGCAACGACTCGTTTGAATCGTCCGCCGTTCTCGGTGAACCCGAGTTTTTCATTTATCATCGATTCAACCCGGCATCATGGGGTCATCAAGTCACGGAGTCAATAAAGTAAGCAAGACTGACCGGCGGTGTAAAACGCCTGATACCCGAGAGAGACTTAAGGTGTACTAATCAGCCAAACTGCCGGAGTTCCGCCTTCAGGCGGCAGTTATTCGGAGGTCGTGCCTTATGCGGATCTTCGACCTCCCCCGGAATCAGCCGATTCTTTATAGGTTTTGCGCCCGCTCGCTGACATGCCACGCCGGAGGCTTGCGTAGGCGGAAGCTCGCTGCAGCTGCCGCCTGAAGGCGGAAATCCGGCAGTTTAATGCGCTCAACAACGTGAAGTCTCCCATAAGCTGCTATACCAAAGCGGTGAGAGCTCACCGCACTCCGAAAGAGCCTTCGGCTCGGTGTCTTGGACTGATGCGAAGCATCTTTGGAGTGCGGAGGCCTGTCGCCGCTTTAAGATAGCTGCGGTGTCTCATACAAGCCCCGCCACCGGCGCGAGGCGCCGGACAATCCGGAGCTGGAAGCTCCGGCCACCATCTTAACCGCCGGCGCAAGGTGCCGGATACCCCGCGGGAGAGACTTGGTTACGGGCAATACATCTGGAGCGCCCGCGTCCTCGCGGGCATTAAGGTGTGCTCGCAAGGGAACGGGCTTTTTTATGGCTCGCGGGGACCTG
>PUNB01000260.1 GCA_003552565.1 Lentisphaerota bacterium | reverse complement strand
CCGCCGCTGTGCACCAAAAGCCCGGATTCATCAATCAACATCGAACTTGTCGATGGTAGGGTTGGTATAGTTGGTATAGTTTTCGGCACCTCTCATATTATGCGTATCACGTGTATTTGTTTGTTGGCTCGCGCGTAGGAAGGGCTGGGAAACACTACCAACACTACCAACTCTACCAGCATTTATGAGGCTGTCATTATTTTTTTGCCGGTTCTTCTCTCGTATTTCTGTAAAGGATAATGTCATGTTATGATTCCTTTATAATGCGCCAGCTGGTTCGCCGGCTGGTGCGGTCTGAAACAGCGTATAGCCCGGCAAACCGCCGCAACTCCATGTTCTTCATTATCCAGCCGAATTTGACTTTAGCCTTATGGTCTGAAGTTAAGTCTCCAAGCCAGCCGAATAACTCGTTATTTGCTGCTATCTCCTGGAGTTTTTTTGCAGTAAGCGGGTTATCTCCGTTCTCTTCGTAAGCGAATTTCAAAAGTTCTTGAACGTGCTCCGCCTCATCACTTCGTGTTGTGCTTTGAGGCCCTTCGCTTATTGGGTTTGGCAAGTCGCAAGCTTCCAGAATTCCACCGATTACACTTGCCCAGCGGTTGAAAGATGCTTTCGGCTTGCTTCCCGGCTTGGCGCCGTTTTTTATCCATGTGTCAACCAGCGACTGTAACGCGCCCAGATATCGCCCTCGATTTTCAAGGGCGTGTGCATACAAGTCCGGGTGGGTGAATTCGCGCTGTTCTATGTCTTCCCCAAAAAAGGCAAGTTCGATCGGTATCATTCGTCGGGCAATGTCCGGGCTTTTGGAAAGCTGATTGCCCGAAACGCAATAAATCGCGGTATTAGGGAAGGTAAGCTCTTCAGACTTGCCCAGCACTCGATCTGTGTGTGAAGGTGACGTTGCTGCCTGTTCAAGTGCCGCGTCGTTCAAATGACCTTTTACGTTCGAAATAATCATAAAACGACGTCCGGCTCTGCATATTGCCAGAATTCGTTTCCTGGTTTCCTCCGCGTCCCGGGTCGGTGCCGTGAATTCAGGATTACGGCCAGTGACTAGCAATGCTCCTAATCCAAGTAAATAATCCTTCCCCACACCTTCACGGTTTCCCAGTGCTTCAAAAACCGGTGACCTTTCAGGCTCAATAAGCAGTCGACAGTGGCAGGTTAACAAATAGGCAAGTGCATTCATCTTATAATGCATACCGCCGTCCTCGTTTAGTTCAGCAAAACAGAAGTCGGCAAGAAGATGATACAGCAGTGCCAATCCCTTTTCAGCATCCATAGACTCCGGAGCCAATCCCCCTGGGTCGGTGAATGTTTGCGTTTCCGGGTCATACCCGTGCTTTGTTAAACGGATTTTTCCGCCCTGCTTGATCGGCTGCGGGTAGTCGGCCAGCCGCTTGATCTTAGGTATTTTCCGGGCAAATTCAGGTCCTGAAATAATCGGCTTTGCCGTTATTTCGGTTAGCCGGCACGGTAGCACATTGCCTTTTTTATCAACATGAATAAATCGGCAAAAACGCTCCAATTCTGAACAGGCCTGAACAGGTCGCAACGGTACCAAATGGGGAACGTCAGTCTCGGTCGCCAGGCGAACTATTTCACCGCTATGATAAAAGATTTCATGCTTCGGCCCGACAATTTTTGCAATCGCCCGGATTATCTCAAGCCAGCTGCCATTAAGGTAGATTGTTTCCCGTCGCTCATTCGCCAATGGCTGCTCTGCAGTCGCCAGTATATCCTCCAATTTTTCGCCGGCCTTCAATCTTTTGTCGGTATCATCTTCAGCTGGCGGAACTATCAAAACACTGCGACCTTTAAGCGCGTGCTCTATGTCCCTGGCCCATTTTGTACCGGCAGGGTCGGGGTCGGGCAAAAGGATTACATCTTGGCCTTTAGTGATAGCTCGCAGATAATCAAGACAGGCTTTTTTTAGGTTTGCGCCAGGGGTTGCAATAACGGCAAGCTCGGGGTTATGGGTAAGAATAGCGGCAGCGTCCGCTTCTGATTCGGTTGTGTAAACCGTCCCCTCGGGCAGGGGGTGCGTCATCATCAGGCCGGTTTTATCTCCTTTAAAAGCAATTGCCTTCACCTCGTGCGGGAAATTTTGATTATCCCCGCGTCTCCGCCGGTGGCCGGTAATCTTCCCGTCCGCGTCTCTCATAGGGACCAAAACCTCCCGGCCATTTTCGGACGGTTTCGCTCCCAGCAGTTCAAGCGCTGTTCGTTTCCAGCCTCTTATCGAAGCCAGGGTGCCCACCGGGTCGCTGCTGTCGATCTTCGGCGGCTGCAATTGTCTTGATTCAATTCCAAGTGCCGCAATAACCGATTCAAACTTGCATCCTGCGTAGCAATAAAGGCCGACTGAACCATCGTTTCTCTCGGAGATATGAAGGCTCGGAGTATTGTCTTCATGCGCCGGGCACCGTGCCATCCAGCCATTGCCGTTCCGCTTAGCGTCCAGGCGGCCGGCCAAGTCTTGCGCGGTGATTCGAGTTGCATTATTCGCGTGATGCGGTGTCTTTTTCCTGGAATTCATATCCGCCCCGGCCTGGCCGACCGGTTTTTTTTCTTGCTGTTTATTCATTCGGCTGCCCTCCTTCCAACCTTTGAACCGTGTTGGTCACGTCGATCCGGTCGCGTTGTATCCACTTGTCCAGGTCACGAACAGCGAATAGTACTTTCTTGCCTTTCTTGATAAAAGGCAGTTCTCCCTCGGCCCGTGCATAATCAAGTGTTCGACGTGATAAGCTGGTATAACGACAGGCACCGTGAACATCTACATATGCTGTTGATAGGGGGGTGGGTTCGGTAAGTCGGTTATTCATAATTCACCTCCCGACCGGAAAAACCGATCTCTTCCGGGGTGGCATCCAGAGCGGCACAAAGGCTCGCGAGGGTTCGCGGGTGGGGATCAGCGTGCCCATTGACGAGCCGGGAAAGTGTCGTTGTTCTAATGTGACACTTAGCGGCCAACTCGCGGAACAACAAACCTCTTTCAATTCGCTTTCGATCTAGTTTTAAATTGACTTTCATTGTAACGACTCCCTGATGGTGCCTCGGTGCCGCCCATAAAAAAAGCGGCAACTTCAAAGGCATATTTATACCTTTGAAATTGCCGCCTCTTACGTCGTTACAATTCCTGCCCTATTTGGCCCCGACTAAGTGTCGGTTGCTACTTGGCCGGCAGCGCCCGCGCCGTTCGCGCTCCAGACTAGTCTGCACCAATTAGTATATATCTACTGACTATAAAAATCACCTCATTTTTTCGGGAAAATTTGCCAGTACTTTTCCGCGGACTCCGCGTCGGTCAACTGCCGATAGTGTTCAAACAACACGCCGCCGCCGTCGGCGTGGCCCATCTGCAGGGCTGTCTCAACCGGATTGCGGCTTGTCTCTACATGATAGCTCCCGTAGCTGTGTCTCATCCCGTTTGTAAGCCACTGATTCACGCCCTGGGCACCTTTAACGATCTTTGCTATTCTTAATCTCCACTGAGTATTTGAAAGCGGCGCGACCTGACCCGTTTTATCCGGTGCCAGCTCAAGCCACGCCTGAAGATTTTCAGTAATATCTACGTTTCTGATTGATCTTTTCTTGGCAACCTCGCCGGTGATTTTCAGCAATCCGCGCCCTGTGTCGATATGCTTTTCCCAGTCAAGCCGCCTGATTTCCTGAACGCGTATCCCGGCAAAAAAACCGATAGCCAGCGGTGCGATCATCTCCGGGCAAAGGTGGCGTGCAGATTCCATAATGGCACTCACTTGTTCTGGACTGTAAATGTGAATGTCAGTCGATTCGATAAGGCCGTTCCGTCGGGTGCGGGTGGCGGATTTTG
>PUNB01000064.1 GCA_003552565.1 Lentisphaerota bacterium | reverse complement strand
CTCCAGACAATGCCCGCGAGGACGCGGGCGCTCCAGACAATGCCCGCGAGGACGCGGGCGCTCCAGACAATGCCCGCGAGGACGCGGGCGCTCCAGACAATGGCCGCGAGGACGCGGGCGCTCCAGGCAATGGCCGCGGAGCCGCTGCCGCTCCAACTGTAACCGTCGGTTTCAACCGCCGGTTTTCGCCGCATACAGTCAAGATCAAACAATTACTCGACGGCCGCGGCGAGCCATTGGCTATGACTTTTACCTGCAATGCCGGAATCATTCCGCCCGACCACTGGGTGCATGATCCGGAGACCGGCGGCGGCCGGATCATCGGCGAGGCCTGTCACTTCATTGACCTGCTCAGTCATATCGCCGGGAGTCCGGTGGTTGCCGTTGGCGCCATGCAGATGAACAAGGGGGTGGCGGTCGGGGAGGATAAGATGTCGATTGTGCTGTCCTTCGCGGACGGTTCGGTCGGCACGATCAATTATTTCGGCAACGGCCACAAAGCGTATCCGAAGGAGCGTTTGGAAGTCTATTCCGAGGGGCGAATTCTGCACCTTGACAATTTCCGAGTGCTGACCGGCTATGGTTTCAAAGGCTTCCGCAAACTGAAGACAAAAATGGATAAGGGGCATAATGCTGAATTCGCGGCGGTGGCTAAGATGACGGCCGAGGGCGGCCCGCCTGTCGTGCCGCTGGCCGAGTCGGTCAATGCCACCCGGGCCAGCTTCGCCGCCGTGCAAAGCGCCATGGAAAAACGAATAGTTGAACTTGATTAACAGAAGAAGACATAAGACACATTTCACAGAAGGTCGCGAAGAACGCAAAGGAATATCAATCAATGCATCCAAAGTTTGAAAAAGTTCTTCCAATACACAAAGCGCAATTACTAAGCTATATGAAAATTATGGATGCACCAATAGGTCTCATCATCAATTTTAATGAATTGAAGGTTACTGACGGCATTCACCGACTCATTTTACAAGGTGCAGACAAATAAGCTTTCCGCTCTTCGCGATCTTTGCGAGCTTGTATGTTAAAAAATGCAATCTTCTCCGGCGGAGACCGCCGGCCTCCAGCGCGCTTCGCGCGGAATTTTTCCGGCTCGCAGAGCCGCCCTGGAGGAAGCCGGTCCCCCGGCTTTTCTTTGCGTCCTTTGCGAGCTTCTGTAAAAAAAACTATGTGTTCTGTCTTTACAAAAATACGCACCGCCTGGGGGCTGGGGCCGGGCAGTATCTGGCGGGTGCAATGGTACCGGCTGCTGCTGCGCCTGGGGCTGCACCCGGCACAGCGGATCAAGGCGGAAGTACCGGAGAATCAGCAGTTTTTCCGGCAGGCTCCCCCCCAGCCGGAAAAACAAAACCTGCCAGTCAACCGCAAGTGGCTGAATAACCTCTGCTATTTCGACTGGTTCACTGTCAACAACCCCGACAACCAGCCCCCGGACTGGTTCTTCAACCCATTCACCGACAAACGCTTTCCCGAAACGCAGCGCTACTGGTGGAAAATACCGGACTTCAATCCGGATTTCGGCGATATCAAAATCATCTGGGAACCCTCCCGCTTCGGCTGGCTGTTCACCTTCGCTCAACAAGCCGCTCGGGGGGATAAAACCGCTCTGAACACCCTCAATCACTGGCTGCAAGACTGGATAAAGAACAACCCGCCCTACCTTGGCCCCAACTGGAAGTGCGGCCAGGAAACGTCGATCCGGGTTATGCATCTGGCGATGACCGCGCTTCTGCTCGATCAAACGAACCAACCGGAACCCGCCCTTCTGTCATTGCTCGAAGCTCACCTGCGCCGGATCGCCCCGGCCATCAGCTATGCCGTGGCTCAGAACAATAACCATGGCACCTCGGAAGCAGCGGCGCTTTTCATCGGCGGCGGCTGGCTGGAGCGTTGCGGTTACGCGAACGGAGAAAAATGGAACCGCGAAGGTCGGCGGAGGCTGGAAAACCGGGCCCGTAAACTGATTGAACCGGACGGCTCTTTCAGTCAATACTCGGTCAATTACCACCGGGTCATGCTTGACACTTACAGCATGGCTGAACTCTGGCGGCGGCAATTGGAGCTGGTGCCGTTCAGTGACCTTCTGTACGAACGCCTGGCAGCGGCCACCGACTGGCTCAACGCAATGATTCAGCCGGAGACCGGTGACACGCCGAATCTCGGCGCCAATGACGGGGCGCGGCTGCTGCCGCTGACGGATACGGATTACCGCGATTTCCGCCCGTGCCTTGCCCTGGGCATGAGTTTATTCCACAGTAACGACGGGACTCCGGACCGTCGAAACCCGCGACGGGTCGCGGGGAACATACAAGAAACACATGCCCGCGAGGACGCGGGCGCTCCATTGGCTCGCGGGGACGCTCGCCCTCCATCTGAAAACATCCCTGGACCGCCCGCGTCCCCGCGGGCAAATAATGGACCGCCCGCGTCAAGCAACCAGCCCCCTGGACCGCCCGCAGCCTGCCTGATCCCACTTAGCCTGCAAGTGGTCAGGTCCCCGCAGGCAAATGATACCGCAAATTTCCCGCCCGGCACCCGCGTGGTCTCGAACGGGCCACACGCGGAAATCGTCAGTGTGCCGCAAAATCTGTGCGCCAGGATCCCGGACAACGTAAGCGACGAGGAAGCTTCCTTCACCGTTCTTGGTGCCATCGGTCTGCAAGGCATCCGCCTGGCCCAGCCGACCCTGGGGGAAAAGTTCACGGTTTTCGGCGCCGGCCTGATCGGGCTGATAACCGTTCAATTGCTGCGGGCGCACGGCTGCGAAGTCCTGGCGGTGGACCTGGACCCGCAGCGCCTAGAGCTGGCCGAGTCCTTTGGGGCGACCGTCTGTAACGCGGCCAAGAGCGATCCGATCACGGCCGCCAGCGCCTGGACGGAAGGCAGAGGAGTGGATGGGGTACTGATCACAGCCAGCGCCAAAAGCAATGAAATCATGCATCAGGCCGCCACTATGAGCCGCAAGCGCGGGCGCGTCATTCTGGTGGGAGTGGTCGGATTAAACCTGTCCCGAGCCGATTTTTATGAGAAAGAGCTGACTTTCCAGGTATCGTGCAGCTACGGCCCCGGACGCTACGATGATAATTACGAACAGAAGGGGCAGGACTATCCGTTCGGCTTTGTGCGCTGGACTGAGCAGCGCAATTTCGAGGCCGTCCTAAGCGCCATGGCCGACGGCCGTCTTGATGTCAAGCCGCTGATCACCCATCGGGTCGAATTCTCCGAAGCGGAAACGGCCTACGAGAAACTCACCGCTGATCCGTCGACCCTGGGAGTGGTTCTGGACTACGGGATAGAAGATAAAACGCCGATCAGCACTGATTCAACACGAATCAAAACAGGGAAAAGCCAAGCCGGAAAGCAGCCACTATCCAGTCGCCCGACACTGGCGGTCATCGGCGCGGGGAATTTCACTAAAATGACTCTGGCGCCGGCGTTGAGCAAGGTCGATGCAAAACTGAAATACATTTCCGACTTGAACAACGGCCCGGCGGCCAAGCATGTGGCGGACAAGTACGGATTCGAGTTCGCCACCAGCGACACCGACGCGGTTCTGGCCGATCCGGAAGTGAACGCCGTTTTCATTGCCACCGGCCACAGCAGCCACGCCGCCCTGGTCAAGGCCGGACTCAAGGCGGGCAAACATGTGTTCGTAGAAAAACCCCTGGCCATGAACGAAGAAGAGCTGGAGGGGATAATCAAGGCAGCCTCGAACCGAAGTAACGACGGGACTCCGGACCGTCGCAATACCGCGGGAACGGCGGCCTCGGAAGAACAAATGCCCTGCGGTCCAGAGTCCCGCGGCTACTGCTCCGCGAACCGAAGTAACGACGGG
>PUNB01000221.1 GCA_003552565.1 Lentisphaerota bacterium | reverse complement strand
TATCGTATTTTAGTATTTACAGACGTAAAACAAAAACGTCGTTATAAAGCGGTTGCTTTTATTGAAAAAGCGGTTAAAGTGAACTCAATCAGTTAGGTCCACCGTTAGGAACGCCACCAAATATTTACCCAGCTATTTAGCTTGTAAGTAGCTGGGGACAAATAGTCACAAAGAAGCGGCTGACGCCGCAATGCCTTGCATAATAAACCACGAAATACGCGAAAAAGGGCAAATTACAGCCCCAAAGGGCGGCATCATCGCAGCCGGGCCTGATTCCGTGAAAAGCCAGCGGTAATTTCGCTCGCGCAGCGAGCGTATGGAGGCCGGTGGTCTCCACCGGAAAGGGGTGCAATTTTAACAGAAGCAGGTAATGATCGCCAAGGCAAAGACCGACAGCCCCAAAGGGGCGGCATCATCGTAGCCCAGGGTTAAGCGCAGCGCAACCCTGGGTGGAAATCAGAAAAAGTTGTGCCCTGAAAGGGCACTTCAACCGCGCATCCGGGTCGGTTAAGCGGGTCGGGTAAGCGTAACCAACCAAGGGTGAGACGAAGGGGGGCGAAGAGTGGGGCGATTAGTGGAACCTCTAGCTGGAGGTTATGCGAAAGGGTTTTTGCGGAGCTCACAAGCTCGAAAGCGGCTGTGCGTTCCACGGCCAATTGGATTAAGGCGAAAGATTATGAGGAAAGATTAGGGAAAAACGGGTGCGCCCCTTAATCTTTTGCCCTGATCTTTCGCCTTAATCTCGTTTCCCAACCCTTTTCGCGGAGGGTCTAGTTGGTTACGCTTTAACCGCGGAACGCCCTGCTCGTGCTTGCCCCGGCAGAGCGACAGATTGTAAAAAACAAAATTAGAGCTTGCATACAAAGTCCCGAATCTTCATCTGTTGCTCTACCGGGACAAGCCCGGTAGGGGCATAAAAAAAAAGGTATTAGCAACCCATTCGTTTTGAGAAAGAGCCATTTTTTTCTTCACTGCAATCTTTCTGAATTGGCCAGGGCAAGAGAAAAAAGGCTGTTATCCCCCGATTTCCCCGCCTCCAGGCAGTGGATGGCTTGGGGAACTGTGTTTTGGGGTGTGATATGTTTTTTGTTGTCGGGAAGTGTGCAGGGGTGCATCGGCAGCGTTTCCCGCCGGTCAAGCGTGAGGGCGGCGATAGCCAGGTGCATCGGCAGGCTCGCGGGCATACTGCCGAAAAAGGATGTGAAACTGCGCCAGTCAGCACCGGGCTGAGTTTTTACCATTTCAGCATAGGGAGCGGAACGACAGGAATTGCCGTCGGCTCCGATGAGAATCGGCTGCATTTCAGGCCACTCATGGGGGGCGTTTCGCGGATCGCGCAAGTCGGCTTCCAGCTCGGCTATGGGCGGACGGGTAGTCAGTTTCTCCGCCCGCGTTAAAGCCAGAAAGGCGGCACCTTCAGCGACTATGGCGGTGTCGCGGGTAAAGTCGAATGGCTGGATAGTTTCGTGGTCGGCTAAAAGCCCCAGTTTTTCCAGGACATAGCCGCGCAGAGGGAAGTATTCCTCGACCGCCCCGACCACCACGATATCGGCGAGTCGCAGGCGCAGCCATTGGATGGCGGTCAACAGACCGACGGAGGCTCCATTCTCCGGCTGGCAGACGGTCAGGGAGGGGCCGGTCAGCCCCAGGAGAATCGAGGCGTTGGCCAGAGCGCCGGAATTGCCGGAGGCGGAAAAGAGCAGGGGGGAAGCGCCGGTGTCGCCGTGCCGCAGATAACTGTCGATAAAACTGAAGGTGCTTTGGTTGGAACCGAGCCCGGTACACAGGATGGCGCCGATTCGCCGCCGGTCATAATCATAGAGACCGGCATCCTCCAGCGCCAGAGCGATTCCCAAGGTGGTCATACGGGAAAAGTGATCGACGCGCCGCAGTTCCTTTTTGCTGACATAATCACTCAGCGGTTTGGTGTCGCATAGAAAAGCCGGTCTTCGCACCTCTCCTGTGGGAGTGCGAATATTGACTGTCTGTTTCGCCGCCGGGGTGTCTTTCAGTGCCTGCCGGAGCGCTTCCGCTCCACAGCCGAAACCGCCGGCCGTCCCGACCCCGCGAAGCAGGATCGTTTCCGGGGTTTCGCTGGATCGTTTTTTCTCAAACATGCCGGCCGAGGTTTGTTTTTCTTCTGGAACGTTCGCGGATTCGGCTCCGCTTTTAGAGTGAAGCGCCTCGCTTTTTGGCTGGTTCCGCCAAGTTATTATGTGTCCGGCCGGTGATGAATCGAGTTTATCTTGTATTTCCCGGTTTTTCTCGACTCCGGCCAGCAGCAGGGCCAGATTATTACCGCCGTAGGCCAGGGAAGTGCTGAGAGCCGTGGAGGCGCGAAGCTGACGATTCTCCAGGTTCGGCACGGCCCCGGTTTCCGAGTCCGCCTCGCTGAATTCCGGAGTCCCGGGTATGATTTCTTGATTCAGGCAGGCCAGAGTCAGGGCGGCCTCGATAGCGCCGGCGGCGCCGAGGGTATGGCCGGTGTAGCATTTGGTTGAGAGAAAAGGGATAGATGGAAAAATCTCTTGAAAAACCAGTCCTTCCACTCGATCATTGTCCAGTGTGCCGGTGCCGTGGGCATTGATGAAAGCGATTTCCTCCGGCTTGATTCCCGCTTGCTTGACGGCCAGGCTGATGGCCCGGCGCAGTCCGCTTCCTCCCGACTCGGGACGCGACAGGTGATATGCATCGCAACCATTGCCGGCGCCGAGCAGCCAGCCGATTGGTTCACCGTTTCGCCGGGATATGGATTGTGCGCTTTCCAAGAGCAGCATGCCGGCGCCTTCTCCCAGGTTCAGTCCGGCTCGGTGTTGATCAAAAGGACGGCAGGAACGGCGGTCTGCGATCATCAGGGAAACGAAACCGTTTAAGCTTACGCGGCTGAGCTTTTCCGTGCCGCCGGCGAGCACGGCGTCGCAGACTCCATTGGTGATCCAAGCCGCCGCCTGGGCGATGGCCGAGGCGCCCGATGTGCAGGCGGTGGTTACGGTCATGCATGGGCCGTCAAGTCCGAGCTCAGTG
This sequence comes from Lentisphaerota bacterium, assembly GCA_003552565.1. Lineage (GTDB taxonomy): Bacteria > Verrucomicrobiota > Lentisphaeria > Oligosphaerales > PUNB01 > PUNB01. The sequence goes on along the minus strand of PUNB01000221.1, from coordinate 821 downwards.
CGCAGTCGTCGCGCCGGGGGATGGGCGAGAAAGCGGGTTGCCGGTTCCGGCTCGGGGCACTTCCCATGGAAATACTGAAGATAGAATGATTCTTCCTCCAACGATGTTCCCACGACCGTTCCCAGGCAGATGCCTATACGCATTGGGGTGCGGGAATCGGGAGTCGTCAGGCCGGCGGTTGCCAGCGCTTCTGCGGCGGCGGTCAGGGCTAAGATAAAACATCGGTCCGCCGCTGAATTCGATGTCTTCAGCGTAGACTCCAGCCATGTGTCCGGCACGGCGAAGACAGGATAGGAACAGGGGTGGTCAACATCGAAAGGCGGTGTCGGCGTCAGGTTTCTCTGTCCACGCAGCATGGAAGCCAGGTTGTCCTCCAGATTTCTGCCGGCCGCGCTCAGGCATCCCGCGCCGCTGATGGCGACCGGCGGGGGAGAGGAGAATGAAATTTGGGATTGTTTATTCATGACAGTGAAACAAGGTGTCGTCGTTCATTGTGCTTCGTTCGTCGTTATTGGCGGTTGACGATAACGGTGACGAGAATGGATCACGAGTCTTATAATCGTTCACCTTTCTCGTCGCCGATCTCGTTAATCGCTGTTTCTGTCCGGGGTATCCGGCTCCTCGCGCCGGCGGTCGAGATGGTGGCCGGAGCTTCCAGCTCCGGATTGTCAGGCGCATCGCGCCGGCGGCCGGGGTTGTATGAAACACAATTCTGAATGTTGAATATTGAATGATGAATTTTGAAGTGGAACTGCATGGTCTGTCCTAAACTCAACACTCAGAATTCAAAATTCAATATTCATTATTGTTTCTTCTACGGG
>PUNB01000120.1 GCA_003552565.1 Lentisphaerota bacterium | reverse complement strand
TCCGTGGTTTTATTTTCTGCCTTTTTTTCACCACGGATTAACACGGATACACACGGATAGGGTCACGGTTCTTCGTTAGCCGCTGTTTCCATCCGGGGTATCAGGCGCTTTGCGCCGGCGGTCGGGCTTGTATGAAACACAATTCTGAATTCTGAATTCTGAATATTGAATGATGAATTTTGAAGTGGAACTGTCTGGTCTTTCCGAAACTCAACATTCAGAATTCAGAATTCAAAATTCATTATTAGTGTTCGATGTTTCTGTCCGGGGTATCAGGCTATCTTTCTCTTCCAGGCCCTCTTTGCCGCTGTTCCCCATGACAATCATCGCATCCTTCGCAGGCGGAGCGATCTCCGTCCTTACGATGGCCTCGACGGCGACCTTCTCCAGCTTCCGCCTTCGCGTCCCGACCTGAAGCCCTCTTCCGCATTCTATCCCGCAGGCCGGACCGACGGCGTTCACGCGTTCGTTCACCGTCGTGACGAATATCCGTTTCGCGATCTTTTCCCAATCGCCTTTCTTGTCGCTCCCGCCGGTACTGGCCGCTTCCATCTTTGGCTTCTTCTCTCTCTTCCGCCTGCCCCTCCAGACGATCTGCCCAGGCACGAAGTCTGTCAGCGCGTTCCTGTAATTGTTCAGCGGACAATCGCTGATCCGTCTGCCCTCGTTCCTCATTGCCCGCTCGTCGCCAACCACGACCGCGGCCTTCTCTGTCCGCTTGTTCCGCCAAGGCGCCTGAGCCGATCAATAACACTGCCGCTAAACCTAAACCTGTCGAACACATCCATTTCTTTTTCATTGTCGCAACTCCATAAATTCTTTTTTTTACTTTCAATTCATCCAGCTTCCCTTGAAGCTGTGCTTCTATCATACAAACGAACGGAACCGGAAATTATTGTATCTTCCATCAACTGGATTATAGTTTTATCAGGAACCGAGTTTACCTTGTACCTTAAAGGAGGCAAGAAAAGGAAAACTTAACTTAATGGCTAGCGATAACTCATTTATTTTACGTGGTGGACGGATTATCGATCCGGCAAATCAACGGGATGAAATCACTGATCTGACTGTTGTCAACGGCGTTATCGCCGACCCCGCAGAGTGGAGCGGTGATAAAATCTCTGATCTGCCGGTGCTTGATGTTTCAGGCTTAACCGTATGCCCCGGACTCATTGACATGCACGTGCATCTGCGCGAGCCCGGCTGTCTTGAAGCCGAGGACATCCGCAGCGGCACCATGGCCGCCGCCCGCGGCGGCTTCACCACCATCGTGGCCATGCCGAATACCGATCCGCCTCTGGACTCTATCAGCGGAATGGATGATTTTCGCCACCGCTGCCGGACTAAAGCCGCGGTTCGGGTTCTGACCTGCCCCTCTCTGTCAGTCAAACAGCAGGGAAAAGAATTAACCGACATTCCGGCCTTGAAAGAAGCCGGGGCGGCGGCATTGTCGGAGGACGGCCGTACTCTGGCGGATAATCGCCTTATGCGCGAAGCCATGCTGAACGCCCGGAATTGCGGTCTTGTCATTCTAGATCACTGCGAAGACAGTAATCTGGCGGCTGATGGAGCTTTACACGCCGGTGAAATCGCCGCCCGGCTCGGTGTCGCCGGCAAGCCGCGCAGCAGTGAGGACGTTATCGTCGCACGGGATATCGCTCTGGCGGCGGACACTGGATGCCGTGTTCATATTCAACATGTAAGCAGCGCTTTTTCCGCGGCTTTGGTGAGATGGGCCAAAGATCGGTCTCTGCCGGTTTCTGCCGAGGTCACTCCGCATCATCTATTACTTACCGAGGAAGCGGTTCCGAAGCTGGGCGGCAATGGTAAAATGAATCCGCCTTTACGGGAAGAACGCGACCGCCGCGCCCTTCTCGACGGCCTGGCTGACGACTCCATTGACGCCATCGCCACGGATCACGCTCCGCACACCTGGGAAACCAAGAACAAACCCCTGGCGGAAGCTGCCAATGGAGTTATCGGACTGGAAACCGCCCTGGCGGTATGTCTAACTGAATTACACCGCCGACAAAACTTCAGCCTGCTTCAAATTCTGGCGAAATTCACCTCTGGACCGCGAAACGTGCTTGGATTGGAGCGGGGCGGCGCCCTCACTCCGGGAAGTCCAGCTGATATCACCTTAATAGACCCGCAGCAGCATTGGACAATCGACGCCGAATCCATGGTCTCCAAAGCCCGCAACACTCCTTTTGCCGGAATGCAATGCCAAGGCATGGTAAAAACGGTCTTTCTCGGAGGGATAAAGGTTTATTCCAGCCGCCAGCCGCTCTAACCTGGACAATTCACACTAGCCGGACCCTCCGCGAAAAGGATTCGGAAATCCGTAATGCGTCAGTGAAAGGTGGAAGCCGGTTACATTTTTGAACCACGAATGGACACGAATGAACACGAATCAACAGTGGAGCTGGCTGAATAATTCGCGTTAATTAGCGTACATTCGCGGTTCTTGTTAATTTGAAATTCTTCGCGACCTTGTATAAACGCACCTATGACTGACGGCTTACGTAAATCCATCATCGGCACTTGCAATCGCACCATATCCGGATTACAGTAAAGAAGTTTTTGCTTCACTCATAAGAATAAAATTTCAAACATGAAGTTGTCAGCGTTTGCGCGGAGTCGCGGCTCCGTCGAGGATATCGAATGAAAAACATTTTGATTCTCAGTTCAGCGTTAGGATTAACCTGCCTGGCGGCGGGTTTTATCTTGACCCAAGCTGAAAATTTGACGGCGGACGCTCGCGAAGAAGCGCGTCTGGCTGAACGCTTCGCCGCCATGCAGGCGATATTCCCGGAAGGCGACTTCAACGAACACCTTGAACCGATAACAATCACCTCGGAAGAGGGCCGGGATTTTCTTTTTTATCCAGCAAAAAAGAATGACCAATTGATAGGTTTCGCCGCTTTCGGAACCAGTCAGGAGGGGTACGGAGGCCGAATCAGGACTTTGACCGGAATCGATTTGCAAAAGGAGCAAATCCGCAAGGTTTCGGTGACCGAGCACTCCGAAACTCCCGGCCTTGGAACACAGGTGACCAACCGGCGGGAACAAAAAAAAATCTGGGATTTATGGCGGCAAAAAGACGAACCGGAAACCACGGAAAAAAAGCTGGAGCCGAACCGTTTTCTCGATCAGTTTGATCAGCGCTCCATAACCCGGGAAAATTTCCGGGTGGTTGAAAGTGAAGATGCCCTCGACGATCACGAACAAGACCTGGTCGGCATAACCGGAGCCACCGTCAGCAGCCAGGCGGTAACCAAAGCGGTGGAAAAGACTTTACGAGTTTTTCAACTCAATAAAACATCCATACTTGAACAAGCAGGCCGGGGAGAGTCAGAATAATCTATGAGTGAACCTCTTCGACAGGAATTCAGCAAGGGGCTGTGGCGCGAAAACCCTGTTTTAGTGCTGGCTCTGGGATTATGCCCGACGCTGGCGGTGACCACCAGCATGACCAACGGCATGGGCATGGGGCTGGCCACTATGTTTGTGCTTTTCGGCAGCAATTTGACCGTCTCCTCCCTGCGCTCAGTGATTCCGAAAAAAGTGCGCATCCCCTGTTACATCGTCATTATCGCCACATTCGTCACCTTGGTGGGAATGATAACTTCCGCTTACTTCCCGGCAATCGATGACGCGTTGGGAATCTTTATTCCTCTGATTGTGGTTAACTGCGTAGTCCTCGGCCGCTCTGAATCATTCGCGGCCCGCAATCCCCTCGGCCGTTCGTTGATTGACGCCCTCGGAATGGGAGTCGGGTTCACTGTGACTTTGATGGCGCTCGGCGGCGCCCGCGAGTTCTTCGCCGCCGGCACCTTGTTTGATTACCAGATTATTCCGGGCTGGGAGCATGAGTTCATGCTGCTCAAGCTGGCTCCCGGCGCTTTTATAATGCTAGGTTTGTTTCTGGCATTGATGAACTGGCACAATGCCCGGCAGGCCCGGCGGCAAGGCCGGACCTACAAGCCTCCAGCCGAAATGAATTGCGCCCATTGCAAGCTTTGCACCGGCGACTGGCTGAAAACCTCCGGTTAATAACGCAAGTGCGCCAATAGCGGCGGGAAAATCAAAGGCTACGCTCGCATGCAGTCAACAGCCTTAGTGCGGACCGAACATTTAAATCACTATGGCCGCCTGTTCGGCGGTCAACTGCTGCGCTGGGTCGATGAGTTCGCCTGGATCGCCGCCACCCGGGATTTTCCGGCCAGCAGATTCGTCACCCGGGCCATGGACAAAGTGGAATTTCGCCACCAGGTGAAAAACGGTGAAATACTGACGTTTGACGTGCATCGGAGCGGGTGCGGCAGAAGCTCTGTGCGGTATCAAGTGACAGTAAGGGCTCAATCGCCGGCAGAGAACATGGAGGAACGTCAAGTTTTCTCCACTGAGGTAGTGTTCGCGGCGGTGGATGAAAACGGTCGCAAGGCCATGATCAGCAGAAAATAACCATAACTTAAGAGGTGAATGAGAATATGGGTAAGCAATATAATAAACGCGAAAAAGCTCAGCGTCGGAAAAATTATGTGAAACGACGCAAACAGAGAATCAGAGAAACCGCCAAGAAAAAATGACTTGGCAATTTCACGACATCTTAGTCAATCCTGAAGAAACAAGAAAAAAAGAGTAAAAATTTGAACTGAAAAGGGTCACTTTATCTTATGACGGACAAAAAATACGTTTACAGTTTCGGCGGCGGTTCTTCCGAAGGCAGAGCGGATATGAAAGATTTGATCGGCGGCAAAGGTTCGAACCTGGCGGAGATGGCCTCTCTCGGCATCCCGGTGCCGCCGGGTTTCACAATCACCACCGAGGCCTGTGCAGAATACTATCAAAGCGGCAAAGAGCAGCTGCTGGAGCGCATCAGGCCGGAAATTGAACAGCATTTGCAAAAGCTCGAAGAATTAACCGGCAAGACGTTCGGCGCCGGCCCGAATCCCCTGCTCGTTTCAGTGCGTTCAGGCGCTCCGGTTTCTATGCCTGGCATGATGGATACGGTGCTTAATCTGGGCTTGAATGATGAAACTCTCGAAGCTCTGATCAAGCTGACCGGCAATCGCCGTTTCGCTCTAGACGCCTACCGCCGCTTCATACAGATGTTCGGCGATGTGGTCATGGGCATCAAAGACAAGGACGAGTACAACCATGAATACAATCCTCTGCACTGGGCCATGGATCAGGTTAAAGAGGAACTCGGCAAGGAGCTTGACACCGATTTGACCGAGGATGAAATGGCCCGAGTGGTGGAGGCCTGCAAGGAAACCTACAAGAAATACGCCAAGGAAGAGTTCCCCCAGGACCCGAAAGACCAGCTGTACCGCGGCATTTCCGCGGTTTTCAATTCCTGGAACACACCGCGGGCCGTGCGATACCGGGAAATCAACGAACTGCGCGGCCTTAAGGGAACGGCGGTCAACGTACAGACCATGGTTTACGGCAATATGGGTGATGACTCGGGCACGGGCGTGGCCTTCACCCGCAATCCCTCAACCGGCGAAAACAAGTTTTACGGAGAGTTCCTGCTGAACGCCCAGGGTGAAGACGTGGTGGCCGGCATCCGCACCCCGAAACCGCTGGAAACCATGCAGGAAATTATGCCGGAAGCCTACGAACAGCTCTGCGATATCCGCAGTAAACTGGAAGCGCATTATCAGGATATGCAGGACATCGAGTTCACGATTGAACAGGGCACTCTGTATATGCTGCAGACCCGCACCGGCAAACGCACGGGCCCGGCGGCTGTGTGCATCGCCATGGACATGATGCAGGAAGGCTTGATCGATGAGAAAAAAGCTGTCCTGCGGGTGCCGCCGAATGATCTCGAGCAAATGCTGCATCCGCAGTTTGACCCACAAAAGATCGAACAGGCCGAGTTTTTGGCCGAAGGTCTGCCGGCCAGTCCCGGCGCCGCCACCGGGCGGGCGGTGTTCACCGCCGATGAAGCGGAAGAATGGCATGAGCGCGGCGAACAGGTCATTCTATGCCGGATGGAAACCAGTCCCGAAGATATCGGCGGCATGCATGCAGCCAAGGCCATCCTCACCAGCCGCGGCGGCATGACTTCGCACGCCGCGGTAGTAGCCCGCGGCTGGGGCAAATGCTGTGTCGCCGGCGCCGGAGACATCACCATGAATTACGGTCAGCGCCAGTTCACCGCCCACGGCCAGACAGTGAAAGAAGGCGACTGGCTGAGCATTGACGGCACCACCGGCAAAGTTTACCTCGGACAAGTACCGACTATCGAGCCGAAACTCAGCGGACGCTTCGCGCAGTTAATGGAACTGGCGGACAAATATCGTCGCCTGGGAGTCCGCACCAACAGCGACACCCCGGAGGATACCGAGGTAGCCATAAAATACGGCGCGGAAGGTATCGGCTTGACCCGCACTGAACACATGTTTTTCGAAGGTGACCGCATTATAAGCTTCCGCCGGCTGATTCTGGTGGCGCAAACAGTAAAAATGCTGAATGATAAAATCAGCAGCGCCGGCGAGGATGAAGCCGAGGCCGACAGAATTCGGCAGAAAAACAAAGCGGTGCTGGATCAATACCAGCGGGCGCTGGACGAGCTGCTGCCCTATCAGCGCCATGACTTCGAAGGCATCTTCCGGGAACTGGCCGGACGGCCATGCACGATCCGCCTTCTGGACCCGCCGCTGCATGAATTCCTGCCCCACGATGAAGCCGGGCAGAAAGCCATGGCGGAACAGTTGAACGTCAGTGCCGAAGAGGTTAAAGCCACGGTCGAAAGCCTGAATGAATTCAACCCCATGCTCGGCCACCGTGGCTGCCGGCTCGGCATCACCTACCCGGAAGTATCGGAAATGCAGGTGCGGGCCATCCTCGAAGCGGCTATCAAGGTGAAACGTGAACAGGGTCTCGAAGTCCGACCGGAAATCATGATCCCCTTGGTCGGAGCGGAACAGGAATTGAAGCTGACCCGGGAAAGAGCCGAAGCCGTGGTTCAGCAGGTTCTCCAGGAGAACAACTGTCAGGCAGACGAAATTCCTTATTTGATCGGCACCATGATCGAGGTGCCGCGAGCCGCCATTACCGCCGACAAAGTGGCTGAACACGCTGACTTTTTCAGCTTCGGCACGAACGACCTGACGCAGATGGGATGCGGATTCAGCCGCGATGACGCCGGCAGATTTCTGGGTGATTATGTCAAGCTCGGAGTTTACGAGCGCGACCCGTTCCAAGTGCTTGACCAGGAGGGAGTCGGCAAAATGATGGAAATGGCCGTTTCTCTTGGACGCGGAAGCAAATCCAACCTGAAATGCGGCATTTGCGGCGAGCACGGCGGCGAGCCATCGTCAGTCAAGTTCTGCCATCGGGTGGGCCTGGATTACGTCAGCTGTTCACCCTTCAGAGTGCCGATAGCGCGGCTGGCGGCGGCTCAGGCGGCCATTGCCGAAGAGCAATAACCTAAAACAGCCGCATAAGGCATTAACCACGGGGCGCTGACACGTCATTGGACGGAACCAGCGCTCCGTTTTTAATTTTATAATGGGAGTCCAAAAATCATGGAATACAGACAGCTTGGAAGCAGCGGTCTGAGGGTCTCAAAATTATGCTTGGGAACGATGCGTGGATTCACCCCCGAAAAATCCTCGGAAGCTGAAAAAATAATAGGCGCCGCACTCGACAGCGGGGTTAACTTTATCGACACGGCCGATTGCTACGGCCGGGGCAACTCAGAGCAGGCGGTCGGCTCAGCTCTGCACTCCCTCGGCCGGCGCCGGGAAGCAGTGCTGGCGACCAAAGCCGGCTGGACCATGGGTTCCGGAGCCAATGATTTCGGCTACAGCCGGAAACATTTGATTGAAGCCTGCGACAACAGTCTACGGCGATTAAAGACTGATTACATTGACCTGTATATTCTGCATGTGGTCGATCCCACCACTCCTCTGGAGGAACTACTGTATACGTGTGATATACTTGTCCGTTCCGGCAAGGTGCGATACATCGGCACCTCCAAACATCCGGTGTCGAAAATCCTGACTGGGCTTTTCACCAGCGAAAAATACGGTTTCCCCCGTTTCGTCAGCGAACAGCCGCCTTATAACCTGCTGGACCGGACCCCGGAAAACGAGCTGCTTCCCGCCTGTCGAGAACATGGAGTGGGCATAACCCCGTTTTATCCCATCGCCACCGGTTTACTCTCCGGCAAGTATCAAAAAGGCCAAGCGCCGCCTCCGGGCAGCAGAGTCGCCGCCAAAAAGAAGAAGGGCGGCGAGGAAGTGTATAATGACAAGGCTCTGGAAGTGGTTGAACACGTCTCGCAATTAGCGAAGTCCAAGGGAGTAAGCGTGGCTGAATTTTCCCTGGCCTGGGTTATGGCTCAGCCCGGTGTAAGTTCCGCCATCCTCGGCGCCCGCAATCTGGAATACCTTGATTCGGCGTTGAAAGCCTGCGAAATCACCTTGACCGAGGAAGAGCTGGAGGCCATTGACCGGCTCGTGCCGCCGGGGCGCTTTGTCAGTAATTATTATGATCTCAACATCTACCTGCCCTTCCGCCGCGCTTATGATTTGTCGGCCAAAGAAAAAGCCGGCGCTTACATAAGCAGACGGCCGGAAATTTAACAGCTTAATCTTTAATCAAGGCATCGACCGAGTAATTGCCGGCCCCTTTAAAGAGGAAGAAGACCCAGACCGCCATATACAGCAAAGCCAGCTCGCGCATGGCGAACGGATCTCCGGCATGAGCGACAAAAGCCGCCACTCCCATAGTCACGGCCAGCAGCAAAGCCCAGACCCTGGTCGCCAGGCCCAAGGTCAAAAGCAAAGCTCCAAAAAACTCACTGAATGCGGCCATGAAAGCGAAGAAGGCCGGCAACGGAAACCCCATTCCCGCGACATTCTCAGTAAAACCCTCCAGACCGCCGAAAAGCTTGCCGTAACCGTGCGTCATCATCGCGATTCCGGCAAATAATCGCAGAATTAATACGCCAGGATTGCGGTCATCACACGTTCCGAAAATAATCTTGATCAATTTTTGTTTAGTCGCCATTTTTTATTCCTTTTGTTTTTCTTTTTCATTCCGGTAACGCAACCGCGGTTTTATAAAAATATCGCCGGCTCACAGCAGAGTAATTGCGAAAACCGCACATGAAATAGTGCAGCCTGAGCGGCAGCCTGCCCTGCAGATAAAGCCGCGAAAAAATGTTCCCCACCGCCTTGTCATGCAAAGGTATGACCCAGCCCGCGTCAACTGGATGAAACGGGCGCATCGGCTGATTATTCATAATTCGAGCTATGTTATCGCCGGCCCTATGTCCGCCATAATAGGCGAAGTTAACCGCTTTGCGCAGGTAACCGCCATTCGACGCCGCGATCGCCGCGGCATCGCCGCATACAAAGACATTTTCCCTTCCGGCCGCCCGCAGAAAACGATCCACAATAATCCGGCCGTCTTTAAGACAGGGAGCCGAACCAATTATTTGGTTTATCGAGGCCTGTGAGCCGGGAGCGGCGTATATTACCGGAGAAACGATCCTTTCCCCGTTCCCCAAACGGACACTGCCGTCATCTGTCTGCAGAATTCGTTCCCCGGTACGCAGCTCAATCCCTTTATCGAGCAAATCCCGCTCCACGTAATCACGCCTTGTTTCCGGTAAAAAGGGCAGGATCTTATCGGCGCATTCAACCATTATAAGCCGGCTGTCCGTCCGCCCCCGAACCTTTAAAAAGGCCTGTGCCCCTAAAGCCAGTTCGATACCGGTGTAACCGGCCCCGATAAAAACCAGAGTCGGCGCCTTTTCCCGATCAAGACAGCCATATAGAGAATTCTTGATTCGCCGAGCGTCATCTAGACTGTCAAGCTTATAAATCTCTCCCGGCAAGCCGAGCCGACTGACCTCGGTTCTCGAGCCGGCAGACAACAGTAAATAATCATACCCTAAAGTTTCCCCCTCGTCATTGCTGTATTCGGCCTGAACTGTCCGCCGATTAAAATCAATCTCGGTTACCGTAGCCTGGCGAAAGTCACAATTTCCAGGCAGGATGCTCGGTAAATCGTGGGCGACATGCTCTTCCTTGATCCAGTCACTGGCAACATCCGGCAGCGCCGGCAGCATCTCCGTATGCGGCCGCTGATCAAGCAATGTACAGACTATACCTTTGCGCGCCAGCGCTTTGGCCGCCTGGATACCGGCAAAGCCGCCGCCGATTATTAAAATTTTGCTTTCCTGCATTTACTTGCTTCTTTCAAATCGCAAGAAGACTCCGGAAAAGCCCAGACTTAGCCTGGTCAATTCAAGCCAGCCTTAATAATTCACGAAGCCAGTGTGGTGTAGATGTTTGGCGGAAGGTATGACGCTGTATAAAATAAATATTTATCAAGACCCGTTTTTTCGATGAATATTGACTAATGACCGAATTCGCGAATTAATCAGGCTAGCGGCTCCTTCCCAGCAAAAACGTTAATTATCAATTCTCTCGGCAATTTCATCCACATCTCTGAACTCCCTGGGAATATGAAAAGCGGCTCGATAGCGTTCAAGATTCTCTTCGACACCTTCCATTTTTTCTTCCAGCTCCTTCAACTCATTCTGCAACCGATCATACATGCGCCCCGAAGAACGGCCCTCCAGACGGTCCTTAACCCTGTCAATATCCCGCTGTAAATTACTTTTTGCTCGTTGCGGATCACGAGCTTCGCGCTCATACTGCCCTTGGAGGGCGTCCCAGGCTCGCTCGACGGCGCCCAGAGCGGATTCCAAGGCCCTCTGTTGCCTTGGACTCCAGCTATTTCCCGCCTCATCCTTTTCCTCCAACAGTCTTTTGGCGTCGGCCATGGCGTCCAGTAAATCCCAGCGCGCATCCACCATTCGTGGAGCGTTCGAGTTAAGAAAACGATAATTTCTGGGCGCCTCCCTACGGCCGCCGGGTATCCGCAGTCTTTCGTAACTGGTCGGCATCTCCATTTCGTTCAATGAAATTCGCAACTCTCGAATGGCATCCACTTTCTCCACTGCCGCACTTGCTTCTTCTCGTAAATCCTGCACCTCTTCCTGTTGCCGCCTGAACGCATCCTGGTCACTTGGATCCATATCCTCCTGCCGATCCCAAAGTTCATCCTGCAGCCTTTCATAACGTCTTTCAAAAGGTCTCAAAGCTCTTTCCAGCCGGTCGCGGAATCTTGGCCACTCTCTTTCCCAACCTCGTTCTAGACGGTTAAGCTCACGTTCAGCCTCCCTGCGCTCACTGGAGCCGAGCTTCATGCTAAGCTCCAGCATCCGTTCACGGACATCCCGCAACTCTATCCAATCCTCAACCAAGTCAGAAATTTCATCCTCGAGTGAATGCAGTGTTTCGTGGAACTCGGAATCAATTCGACGATACCTCTCGGATAAATCCTTATCATCATCAGCCGTCGCTGTTGAAAGCCCCAAAAATATCACCGACAACAGAAAAAAGAAGCAAGCAGCTAAACTGAGATTATCCGACTTAAACAATATGCTTTTCATAAAACACCTCATTGGAATTAATGACAATACAGTATGGAATACAATGTTTCATATATGCTTATGCGAGAATTCGAAAATATAAACTTGTCCCGAATCCGCCTGAGGCGGATCACAAACCTGATTCCAAAGTCAAAAAACACTGGACAAGGTGCGAGACAAGGTTTTTTATGCCGCACCAGTCTCACCCTCGGGGTATCAGACCCGCATTGCGCCGGTGGTCGGACTTATGTGAGACTTCGTGGTTTCAAGTTTCAGTGTTCAGGTGTCAGGGAAGTCGGTGACACCAGAAACCATTCAACAAGTCTCACCCTCAGGGTATCCGTCGCATTGCGCCGGCGGCCGGGCTTGTATGAAACACCGCGGCTATCTTAAAGCGGCGTCAGGCCGCCGCACTCCAAAGATGCTTCGCATCAGTTCAGGACACCGAGCCGATGGCTCTTTCGGAGTGCGATGAGTTCTCACCGCTTTGGTATAGCAGCTCATGTGAAACCCAATTTTATAGTGGAGCTGCCTGATCTGTCCGAAACTCAACATTCAGAACTAAATATTCGTTATGTTTCACCCTCGGTATATAAAACGCGTCGCGCCGGGGGCGGTGTTTATTTGAAACTTAAGCTAATGACATGGTTCCATGTCCGGCGGACGATTCGGGCGGATGAAAACGAAAAGAGAAAGATTCCCCCTCCCTGAATATTCAATGACATCATATCATAACATATTTCCTGAAGCACCTTTTGACAAACCATAAAGACTGATTATAGTAATTACTCTTTCCACACAACGAGGGGCATTAGCTCAGTTGGCTAGAGCGCTACACTGGCAGTGTAGAGGTCGTCGGTTCGAATCCGACATGCTCCACCAGCCTTCGCCTGGAGCGGAGCGGAAGGCGAAGGCTGCCGCGCCGTCTTGTTGCGCCGGAGCCTTCCTGTCGAACTTTCCTATGCATGCTTGAATACCGAGAGGCGGAGGCGAAAGACGAACCGCCAGGTTCGCGGAGGCGGGCTTTCCTATATGACCACCGCTCCAGGTCAAGTAGGCCGGGGGGCCTACCGTTGTTTCAGGAAACCTTACCCGGTGTGCTCAATAAGCCGTTTTTTGGGGAAAATGAAAGTGGTACCTTCAGCGCTTGATGTAGCACGGGACCTTTCCGAAGAAAGGAAGGTTGTCGGCGGTGCGGCAGTAACCAAAGTGATGTCGCATATAGTACTACGGTCGTCCTCGGCCGTATCAGTGAGCGGCATGCGGGCTACGGCCGAGGACGACCGGCACCACTGCCAATTTCCTTAAAAAAGGTACCATTTTATTTTCCCAGGGATCAGGATGTCTGTGTTTAAGTGAAAGTTTGTTTTCTCTGTTCCCCGTGTGATTTCTCCGACGGTGCCACAATATTATCACCTTGCATCGGTTGGCCCCCCATGCCTCTTATAGAACCGGACGAGCGGCTTTCCCGCATCCGGCTCATGATATGAACTTCAGCTGTGCCCGGAAGGGGCACATATTATAGCGTACCCGCATAACGGGCGAGTCAGTGTGTGCCTATCCGTTATCAGGTCAGTTGCAACGGTTTTCCATCTCTTTGCATAGATTCGGAGCTGAAGTTCATATTCAGGGCATACACCCTTCTCCTCGCAGAGTTCCCGCTCCACATCCGCCGCGGCGGATGTATTTCGGTTCCGAGCGACTGGATCAGTCTTACTCGGGAAGGCTTCTTGACAGTAACGTAAACGCGTTAGACAATCTGTTTCAAGGCGGTAAATTGACTGCAGGAGTTTTGTGACAGTTTCCTGTTAGAAGTATTGTCTTCAGCAACACATGCCGCCGAATTCGGTCATGCGTCATTCATGAAGGCTGAAGTCTGAAGGCTGAAACCTGAAGCAGGAAGTCGGCGGTTCCGAAGTTACATTGTTCCGAGGTTGTATTTTTGGCGGCTGTTTTTGCCTTATTAAGATACTTGCGACAAACCTGAATCGTGAATTATTCAGGCTGAAATCGTTATAGATGGCTGTGCGCAAAATTTTACCTTATTGATTAAAAGGTTATTGTAATAATGCCTCCTGAATCAGCATTCGAATTAAATCGTGAAGACTTGCGGCATTACGCCGGGCTGCAGACTCTTCTTATAAATCTTTCCTATCGATTGATCAATATTCCGGGCAAAGCCCTGGAGTCGGCGGAAACGGACGCTCTGGCCGCCGTCAGCGATTACATTCAGGTTCACCGCGGATATATTTATGATTACGGTTATGAAAACCAGAAAATCATTCTTCGGCATGAATGGCTGGCTCCCGGACAGATTTCCAGCCGCGAGGCTTTTGAGCGGCTTTCCTGGGATGAACTGAGCGACTGGATTCACACTCACGAATACGGCAATCTGATCAACTGCCAAACCTTGGAACAATTATCCCCGTCCATCCGCGCCGCACTGAACCGCCAATCTGTGTCCAGCCTTCTGGCTCTGCCGCTGAAACCGCGTGGACCTTGCCTGGGTTTCATCGGCTTCGACACCCTGCGGCAGCCGCGCTCGTGGCCCGAACAGGAAATTGAGCTGCTGGAAATGCTGGCGCAGCTGTTGGCCGGCGCCAGGGAGCGTATCTCTCATGAAAAAGAACTGCTCGAAGCTCGAGACCAACAGCTGGAAGCCAACCGGCAGCTGGAGAAAGCCATGGACAAAGTGCAGATCATGGCGATGAAAGCTGAATCCGCGGATATCGCCAAAAGCCAGTTCCTGGCCAGCATGAGCCACGAAATCAGAACCCCGATGAACGCCGTCCTTGGCCTTACTCACATGGCGCTGGAGCGGAATCAGGATCCTCAGATGGAAAACTACCTCAGAAAAATTCAGGGAGCATCCCAAACTCTATTGCATATCATCAATGACGTTCTGGATTATTCCAAAATCGAAGCCGGCCGCGTAAAACTTAAGAAGTCGCTATTCAAGCTTTCCTCGGTTACAGAAACAATTCTCGGAATGTTCCAGCCGCAGGCCGAAGAAAAGGGATTGAAACTGCATTCACACATTGACCCGCAAGTTCCGAAGCGGCTGATCGGCGATTCATTACGATTGCGGCAAATCCTGATCAACCTGATGGGAAACTCCATAAAATTCACTGAGGATGGTTCTGTTTCCCTGGAAATTTCAGTCGATAAAACCGAAGAAACCCAAACCTGGCTTCTTTTCACTGTCAGGGACACCGGCGCGGGTATTTCCGAGGATCAACGGAAGCTTCTGTTTAAGCCTTTTGCCCAAGGCGATTCGTCTCTCAACCGTAAACACGGGGGTACTGGTTTGGGGTTGTCAATCTGTAAGCGTTTGGTCGACTTGATGGGCGGCGAGATATGGGTGGAAAGCGAACCGGGAGAAGGAACCGCGTTTTTTTTCACGCTCCCGTTTGACACTCAAATAGAAGCGCAAACCATTGCCTCGCTTATCGACCGTCAAGGACTGAATGTTCTAATCGTTGATGATGATCCCGGCACCCGCGAGATGCTGGCTCATCACATGCAGTCTTTTAATTTCCAGCACACCTGTGCCAGTGATGGCGAATCAGCTCTGCGAATTATGCGGGAAACCGCCGAGAAAAATAAGCCGCCGTTCGATCTGATACTGATTGATTACAAAATGCCCGGCATTGACGGTCTGGAGACCGCCCGGCTCATCAAGAAGGATCAATCATTGCCGAAAACTCCGGCTATTATCATGGTCACCGGTTATGAAAGCGAAGAAGCCAGAAAAAAAGCCGAAAATCTGCAAATTGATGAATTCTTAGTCAAACCGATCAATCAATCATCCCTTTTTGACCCCATCATGAACCTCTTCGGCAAAGAGGAGAATTTATTCGGAGATTCCAGCTACACAGAAAAAACCCGAAAAGATGCGTCCTTCAACCGAGGGGAACATCTAATTCTCCTTGTTGAAGACAACGCCATCAACCGGGAAATCGCTCAGACCATCCTCCAGGACGCGGGCTATCAAACTGAGGCCGTAGACAACGGCGAAAATGCGTTAAGCCTTTTGACGGCACGGAAATTCCATGCCGTGCTTATGGACATACAGATGCCGGGGATGGACGGGCTGGAAGTTACGCGGCGAATACGCTCCGGAGAACTATCTCCAACAGCCGAATCATGCGAATCACCAAATCCAGAGAGAAACCCTAATTATGATATCAACAGCTTGCCGATTATAGCCATAACCGCTCACGCTATGGAGAATGATCGAGAACTGGCCATTAAGGCCGGAATGAATGATTACATCACCAAACCTTTCAACCCGCAAAACCTGATACAGACACTTGATCGCTGGCTTAAAAACTCTCACTAGAGGTTATGCGAAGGAACCTAAAAATCGACCTTGACAACATCGCCGCTGGCGGTAAAAACCAGCCGTGTACTGATATTTTCTTCCGGCAGACCGGCGATTCGGGACAAAGCGCGCCGATAAGTATCAAGCTGCGGGGCATAGGTTTTCCGGGCTCTTTGCAGATCTTTCTGATTATGAATAACGGAGGTTTTAAAGTCGATTACTTCAGCGGCCGCGGGAAGTGTCTGCCCGGACTTGTATTCCAAAACCGCTCGGTCAAAGCAGCCGGAGACCCAATCGGTTCCGAGTATGACCTCGAACGGCCGCTCGCGCCAGACTTCGTAAACACGGTCATTCGCCGGTTTTGTCAGGGTTTCCCGGACGGCTGGATATCGCAATGCCTGTTCGAGCTGCAGAAAGGCTTTGCGGGCAATCTCAGGTTCAACCTGCAGATTTTTAAGTGTCTGCCGGTATAAACTTTCAGGATCGAGTGTTTCATCGAGCCACTCCACATGGCTGACGAAAAAGTGCAGAGCTTTGCCGAATTGAGCGTAACGGTCGGTTTCGCTGTCAAAAAGCCATTCGGCCTGAGTGAACAAAG
>PUNB01000116.1 GCA_003552565.1 Lentisphaerota bacterium | reverse complement strand
GGACGCGGCCGGTTTCCATGATGTCGCCGCCCTCGCTTTCGCGCTTGACCGTCTGCGCCCCTATGGTGGTACGGCCTGGTTCGGCAACGTCGCGGTTGAGGAAGCCGCGGTTGAACGGGCTCTGAACGCCGATGAAGTGGACGGGGTTTCGGTCGGGATTCGTGACGATGTTTTGTTGGCCCGCCGCGACGGTCCGCTGCCTGGCGCCGGGCAGTGGACACATCAGCATCATGACCCGGCCAACACCCTGCTTTCGCGCGACTCCCGGGTGCGTCTGCCTCTCGGTGTGCTCTGGTTCGGCGGGCCGAATAATCATGACATTTTACCCCGTCACTCCGGCGGGCCGCGGCCGCAGGTTGCGGACGGACGCCAGGTCTATCTCGGGGTCGAGACCATCGCCGCCCGCTGCGTCTACACCGGGCGGCGGCTGTGGGAGCGCGAGTTTCCTGGTATCGGCCATCCGTTCACCAATCTTGAACTGGAGAAGCGCTGGGCGGAAGGAGAAGAAGTTTATATGAGCAACATCCCCGGCGCCACTTATATCGGCAGTCCTTTCGTCACTTTGCCGGATGCGATCTATTTGCGCTACGAAGGAGAAATCCTTCGGCTCGACCCGGCAACCGGGGAGACCTCCGGCAGTCTGAAGCCGCCGGGTCATTCAACGACGGAGTTATACGGCGATGACGCGCCGGACTGGGGGCATCTTAGTGTTCAGGGCGACTATCTGATCACCACTTCCGAGCCGCATCTTTTCGAGGATCAGGAATTGGGCTGGACCGACAGCTGGAGCGGTACCTCGAGCCGACGGATCGCCGTCTTCAACCGTCACGACGGACGGCTCTTGTGGCAGCGCGAAGCCCGCGTCGGTTTCCGTCACAACGCCATTGTTTCCGACAATGATACCCTGTATCTGATCGACGGTCTTTCGGAGAAGGCGGTGGAGTTTCTGTCCCGAAGGGGCGAGGAGCCGAAATCCTCTTCGGCGCTGATGGCGCTTGATTTGGACGATGGGGACTCTCGCTGGCGCACTGAGAGCAAGGTGTTCGGCACCTATCTGCTGTACAGCGCGGAGCATGATGTTCTTATTGAAGGCGGCAGCCGGGATTTGCGCCACACCCTCGGTGACGAGCCGAGATCGTTAACCGCCCGTCGCGGCGGGGATGGATCGATATTATGGGAAAAAGATTCCTTTTTGCTTCCGGGAGCGGTGCGCGGCGAGATGCTGATTCCCGGTCGTCCGGGCAATGCCATCTCGATTCTCAACGGCGAAAACTGGTCCCGCGAGCAGCCGTTGACCGGGTTGAAAGAAGACTGGCGCTACAGCCGGCGTTACGGTTGCAACACGTTGAACGCCAGTCAGAACGTATTGATGTACCGGAGCGGCTACGCGGGCTTTCTGGATCTTGAACACGACAGCGGCACCGGTAATTTCAGCGGTTTCCGCTCAGGCTGCACGCCCAATCTGATCGCAGCCGACGGAGTGGTCAATGCATTGGACTACACCCGCACCTGCACGTGCAGTTACGCGCTCCAGACCTCGCTGGCTCTCGTTCACATGCCGGATGATCCGAACATCGAGTTCTGGACTCGTTACGACGCCGCGCGGCCTGATCCTCGGGGACACGGCGTCAACTTCGGCGCCCCCGGCCGCCGGGTGGATGTCGCCGGCACGGGCCGCACCTGGCACCACCGCGAAGGCGGCCGCCGCCGCCATCCTTCGGTGATTGAAGACAGCGGCGACTCGCTTTCCTGGGTCCTGGCTTCGGCTCTGGAGGTTGAAACGGACAACAGTATCCGGATCGAGGATGTCATCAAAGGCGAATACACCGTCCAGCTGCACTTTGCCGAACTCGATTCCGAGGTTGAGCCGGGCGACCGGGTGTTCGATGTCCGGGTCAATGGCGAAAAAGTGCTCAGCGGGTTTGATATCGTTGCCGCTGCCGACGGCTTGTTTCGGGGGGTTGTCCGAGCAGGCAGGATCGAGGTTGGCCATAGCGTTGAAATCGAGCTGCGCTCGGCCGAAGGCTCGAAACTGCCGCCGATGATCAACGGTATGGAATTGATTAGAAATTGATGGTCTAACTAACAAATAAAAGGATATGGAATATGCCCGCGCGCGAACAAAACACAAGTAAAAAGTTCAGCGCTGACTATCCGATTATCGGATGGTCGTGTTTAGATGAGGAATTGACCCGGCCGGAAGTGTTTCGAAACATAGTCGATGCCGGGATCAATGTTTTTATGACAACTGCGAACCGGGCTGGTATTCGGCCTCAATTGGATTTGGCCCGTGAATACGGATTGAAGGCCATGGTGCGGGATGATCGTTTTCAACCGTCCTCCGATCCGAAGGCTTTGGATGCCGCTCGCCGGGCGGCTGACGAATACGCCGACCACGAAGCCGCCTGGGGATATTTTGTTCTGGATGAGCCGGGCCGTGAAAAATTTGAAGATACCGGAGCCATGGTTGCCTGCTTGCGCGAGGCGGCGCCTGAAAAAGTGGTGTATGTCAATGCCTTCGGGTTCGGCGGTCGTGGTTGCGATTGTTTCTATGATTATGTCGACCAGTATGCGAGCATCATAAAACCGGACTTCCTCAGCTTTGATCATTATCCGATCTCCCGTCACTTACCCCCCGGAGAACCCGGCGAGGCATTGCAGTCGGATATCGGAGTGGAAGTTCCGGAGCTTGACGCCTATTACCGCGATGGCTACTGGGAAGCTTGGGAAACTTTTATTCAGGTCGGGCGGCGACATAATCTGCCGTTATGGGGTTTTGTCTTGGCTGCACCGCACCAACATTCAGGCTGGTTCTACGGGCCGGTAAACGAGGGCACTTTGCGGCTTGAAGTTTTTACAGGTTTGGCGTACGGGGCACAGGCGACACAATATTTCACACTGCCTACGAAGAGCCGTCCAGGGTGGGAACACGGCATTCTTGATCCTGATGGAAAGCCTTCGATGCGTTACCCTTACTTCCGTCGAGTGAATCGCGATTTGCGAGTGCTCGGTCCTGTGATGGCAGGGTTGTCAGGACAGCAAATTTATTACACCGGACCTTTAACCAGCGGTTGCCGTCGTTTCAGAACCTGGCGCAGTGCCAGTGATACTTCTCATCGGCCAATAACAAAAGTCAGCGGCGATCCGGTTATTCTCAGTTTCCAGCGTGACGCGGCAAACAATATTTATCTGTTAGTGGTGAATCGCCATCCGGTTCGCAGCGCGCGGGTCTGGATGGAACTGGAAGAGGATTGGGTCCCTACTGAGATATTGAAAAATCGCGGCGAGGAACACCCGGCCGGGAAAGCAGCTGGGTTCTGGTGCGGACTGGAAGCGGGAGACGGACGCCTTTTCCGCCTCGCTAAACAAACATGATGGGTTATGTTTTCTGGGGCTGTCACGATTTTTGTGGGCAGCTGGTTTCAACCACGTTCAGGCATAATGCAGTGCTCGTGATGGAGGTTTAGGGTTTCTGATTTCAGTGGAGGACCACCGACCTTCCGCCTCCGCTTCGCTTCGGGACGACATGCATGCCGTCCGCTTGAGCGGACGGAATATTCCAGCCTCAGACCGCGGGGATCGCCCGTGTTTTCGATCAGCACTGGAGGGCGAGCGTCCCCGCGAGCCACATTCCGGCCGAAGGCCGCTCGGCATGGCACGCCGGAGCGAAGCATAGGCGGAAAGAAGCTGGTCCCCCGGCTCACCGCGCCGGTGCTCGTGCTTATGTGAAACACCGTTCGTCGTTCACAGAATGATGGAGCGGCCGCGTCCCCGCGGCCATCAGGAGTGCCCGCGAGGACGCGGGCGGTCCACAAGCTTTGTTTAATCACAAAAGTTTCTCCCCGGGGGTATCAGGCGCTCAGC
>PUNB01000010.1 GCA_003552565.1 Lentisphaerota bacterium | reverse complement strand
CTGAATGATCTCCATGTGCAGAAGTCCGAGAAAACCGCATCGGAAACCGGCGCCGAGCGCCACCGAGTTTTCCGCCTGGGACGTAAAGGCGGCGTCGTTCAGCTGCAGCTTGGAAATGCTGAACTTGAGATTTTCGTAATCTCGACCATCGACGGGATAGATACCGCTAAAGACCATCGGCTGAACTTCTTTAAAGCCCGGCAGAGAGTTGGCGCAGGGGGCGCTGTTATCGGTCAAGGTATCGCCGATTTTAGTTTCACTTGGATCCTTGATGGATGTAATTAAGTAGCCGACTTCGCCGGCGTGTAAATCTCTGCCGCTCTTCATGTCGGGACTGAAAAAACCGCATTCTTTCACCTCTGAGACCTGTCCGCTGCTCATCAGTCGAACTCGCATGCCGGTGGAAAACACGCCGTTGAAAACCCGGATATAGTTGATAACGCCTCGATAAGGGTTGTAAATCGAATCAAAAATCAGCGCCTGCGCCGCCTTGTCGGAGTTCTGTGGAGGGTCGGGGATGCGTTCGACTATCGCTTGGAGTATTTCGTAAGTGCCGATGTTGTCTTTGGCGCTGGCCAGTATGGCTTCAGTGGCCGGGATGGCAAGGATCTCCTCCAGCTGCTCCAGGCAGGTTTCGGGCTGAGCGGCCGGCAGGTCGATTTTATTTATCACGGGAATAATAGCTAGATTCTGCTGCAAGGCCAGATTGACATTGGCCATGGTCTGCGCCTGCACGCCCTGGGCGGCATCGATAATCAGCAATGCGCCTTCACAGGCGGCCAGGCTGCGGCTGACTTCGTAGGAAAAATCGACATGCCCAGGGGTGTCAATGAGATTGAGCTGATAATTATGCTTCTCATCCGGCTGATAAAACATCCGCACCGGATGCGATTTAATGGTGATGCCGCGCTCCCGCTCCAGATCCATACTGTCCAGCAGCTGATCCTGGAAGTTGCGCTCATCGATGGTTTTAGTGGCCTGCAGCAGCCGGTCGGCCAAGGTTGACTTGCCGTGGTCTATATGAGCGATAATGGCGAAATTGCGAATGTGATGTGTTTGTTTCATCGAGGTTAGTGTTTTTCTATTTTACGCAGCGCGGCCAGGCCGCCGATCTGATAGAATATGTTAGGCAGCCAGACCAGCAGTTCCGGCTGGTATTGAGGTGATCCTTCCAGACTTTGAGATACGATCACGAAAACATAAAAGAACATGGCCAGCCCCACACTCGCCAACAGACCTATGGAGGTTTCCGATCTTCGTGTTCTGATGGCGAACGGAATGCCGACCAGCATGAAAGCCAAGGGGGAAAAACCTAGAGCCAGACGATTGTGCAGTTCGATAAACAAAGGCGTGGTTCTCATGTTGCGTTCCCGGTAAATCTGGATATGGCTGAAAAGTGTCGGCAGGTCCATGAGTTTAATGCCGCGTCCAAGTCTTTCCTGGTCAAGCTGACGAGCGTATTCCAGCGGAAAGGTGATTCTGCGCATCGGGATGTGCGTCGGCCGGTCACGGCTTTCCATGTCGGTCACCATGGCGTCCTCCAGGATCATTTCAATTTTTTCCGCCTCCTGGTCGACTATTACCTGTCCGTGCCGGGCGGTTATGTCGCGCAGCAGTTCACCCCGGTCATCGACTTCATATATTTGCACGGAAGAGATCTTATTGTCGCTGCGGCCGCCGACGTAAATTATGTACCCCGGTAACTCCACATGCCGGCCAGGTTCCAGAAACGCCAGAGGAGCGCTGGTTATGGCTTCGCCCTGGCGCATTTGCCTGGCCCGGTAATTGTATTCCGGCGACACATGCAGCTGTAAGTAAAGACATACACCCGTGAGCAGAACCGCCAGTACGGCGGCCGGGGCGATGATGCGCCAGAGGCTGAAGCCGCCGGCCCGCATGGCGGTGATTTCGTTATCGGCGGAGAAACGGCTGAAAACCAAAACGGCGGCGCAGAGAAGAGCCAGGGGAGCGGTGAATTGCAGCATGTAAGGAATAAGATAGAGAATGAAACGGACGATTGTGGCCGGCGGTATGCCGCGCGCGAGCATCTCGAAAGCCCGGAACATCTGCGCCGAGACCATGACAAATGTCAATACGGCCAAACCAATCAGAGTGTAGAGAAGTAACGTTTTTGTGATGTAGGCGGTGATTATTTTCATCTGTCAGAAAGAACGGCCGAGGCTGAAATGAATTCTTCCGCGGGTATCCAGATGATCCTGCTGGGTGGTGACCGGAACGGCGTAATCAAGACGCATGGGGATGGCCTGCAAGTCCAGCTGCAGCCCGATGCCGGCGCTGCTGTTAAGTTCACCGGGATTCCAGTTCCAGGAACTGCGCCAGACGTTGCCGAAGTCACTGAAAACACTCAGCCAGAGCATTTCATGCAAAGGATACATAAGTTCAGCGGTGGCCAGCAGCCTGGATTGGCCGCCGATCGGATCTTCATTGATATCCACGGGGCTGACCTGCCGTCTTTCGAAGCCTCTGATGGTGTACTGTCCGCCGGCGAAATAGCGGTCAAAGATAGCTGGCGAGTCGCCGCCTATGTTATCCACTGTCGCCGCTTCCGCCTGCAGTTTCAGCACGGTGTCGGCCAGTATCGGCAGGGTTTCCAGATAGGGGTAGCGTCCAAGAGAAAAATAACGATTGGTTTTGAGGTCTAACTTATAAATATTGCTGTAGGCGCCGATGGCCTCGCTCTGCAATTGCAGGTTAGCGCCGATGTGTCCTCCTCTAGTCGGCAGTCTGAAGCTGTCGCGGGTGTCCCGGCTCATTCCCAGGGTTATGGCGCTGACTATATAGTCTCCTCTTTCGGCCAGCAGTTCCGGACTGGCGTCAGCTGAAAAGCTGGTGAGGTCAACATATTCCAAGCGATAACCAATCGACTGGCGCCAGGTTGAGCGCCACCAGGGCAGCCGGCCCTCGCTGTCCGGCCCGAGGGCGACTTGACGGGTGAGATTAAACCTGCCGCCTGTGCGCTGTTCGTCATACTCATATTGATCGTAAGTCTGGTGGAAAAGGTTGGTTTCCAGGCGCAGGCGTCTTCCGAAAAGCCACGGTTCAATGAAGGCGAGGTTGAACTCCAGCATTTCACTGCCCACGGTGGTTCTGAATCTTGCTCTTTGACCGGCGCCTTTCGGGGGCCATTGCCGGAAACGGAAAAGACGTGAAAGGTCGAAATTGGTTTCTTCGATTTCAACAAAGCCGAAACCGCCGGTGTCGCTGGAGAAACCGCCGCCGATTCCCCAGCGCCCGGTGGCGGTTTCCTTGACCGCGATCTCCAGATCTTTCAGTCCTTCTTCCTCCGTGGGCAGGGGGGTTACGCTTACTTCCTTAAAATACTGCAGTTCGCGCAGCCGCGTTCGGGTTTGTTCTATTTTTTGCGTATCGGCCAAATCACCCGGAGCCAGGGGGGATTCCCGGCGCAGCACTTGATCCTGAGTGATCTGATTGCCGGCAATCAGGATGTCGCGGATGCGAGAAGGCGCTCCTTCCCGGATTTGATAATTGACGGTGACCGTTTGTCGATCACTGTCGGTTTGCTCCTGGGGACGGCAGACCAGGTCGATATAACCGAGGCGACCGTATTTATGCTGAATGCTCCGAATGTCCTGATTCCGTTTGCTCCGGCTGTAGGTCATGCTTTCTTCCAGAGTAAGCAGTTCTCGCAATTCATCGTCAGAGAATTTTTCATTGCCGTTGAATGTTATTTCCTCAACTTTATAAGGCTCACCTTCCTGTATGTGAAAATTCAGCGTCACCCATTTATCGTTGCGGCTGTAGCTTTTTTCCACTTCTTCGATCTCGAAATCCAGGTATCCCTTGTCGGCGTACAATTCACGCAATATTTGCCGGTCGGCACGCAGTTCCCGGGGGTCAAGATGGCCGGTGCTGAAAATATAGGCCCATAGCGACCGCCTGGTGTTCAGCCGCCGGCGCAGCTGACGGTCAGAGTAAACCTGGTTGCCGCTGAAATTGACCCGTCGTACTTTGTGGCGTTCCTGCTCATTTATTTCCACCAGCAGATCCACTTGCGATTGGTTCACCTCTTCTTTGCTGACACTGACTGAAGCATTATGGAAGCCGGAATCTTCATATAATTCTCTGATCGCCCGGCGGCCTTCCGCCAGTCTGCCTGAATGCAGCCGTTCTCCTTCGCTCAGGGGCAGCATGTCCCGTATTGACGAAGTGCGAAGATTGTCATTGCCGCTTATGGTGATTCCTCTGATTCTCGGGGTTGGAGTTATTTGGAAGCGCAGTTCCACTTGTTCGGTGTCCTCCATGGTCAAAGCCTGCGCTTCAACATCATCGATATAGCCGGTTTCATACAGTTTCTGAATGTCCTCAGAGAGCTGTTCGGGGTTGAACTCGTCACCTACGGCGCTGATTATTTGGTTTTCCAGGAAGCTTTCAGATATCGTTTCTTCCGTCGGGAAGGAAAAAGATATTTTTCCGATAACGGCGCTGTCACCAGTTAAAGGCATGAGAATAAACAGGGCGAACAGCGTAAAATAGATCCGAACATCCATCTTTGCGAGAATGGAAAAAAAACGCATTGGTAAAAATCCTTTTTTTGCAATCTTTCGCTCCGCCGGGACAAGCCCGGCGGGGGCGTATGAACTTTAAGTCTCCGGAGATACCTTCGGAGGCTGATCACCCGCTATCATTTCCCGACACTGAGCCGAAGGCTCTTTCGGAGTGCGGTGTCCGCCTCAGGCGGATCACCGCTTTGGTATAGAAGCTTATGTGAGACTTCGTGGTTTCAGGTGTCAGTGTTCAGGTGTCAGGGAGACTTCTCTGAAACCCGAAACCTGACACCAGAAACCATTCAACAAGTCTCTCCCTAGGGGTATCCGGCGCCTTGCGCGCCGGCGGGCCGGGCTTAGGTGAAACACAATTGGCACACCGGAAATCGCACCGCTTTTAAGCACTCACAAGAGCGTCAGAAACGTATATCCGTTCCTTCTTATTGCAAGCTCTGATGGTGGAGTTTTCAGGAGAAAGTTTGAAAAACCGATTATTTATGGCATGTTATATGAATCAGGCGCGGAAAGCGATGGCCGATTTTTACATGCTGTCGCGGAAAATATGTTAATACGAAGAAACAACAGGAGCGAATGAAATAATTCATGAATAAACAGTTTGACATAGGCCTTCCTTCATCCTTGTATCAGCCTTTGGACGACTCGGGGGTTAAACAAGTGGCGGAAGCGGCTTTGGAAGTGCTGGAAAAATCCGGCATGGCCGTCTACAGCGACAGCGGCTTTGAGGCTTTGCGGAAGGCGGGCGCGACGGTGGATGAAACAACCCGCAATGTGCGTTTCCCGCGGGCTATGGTGGAAGACGCAGTTGCTGCCAACCCCTCTTCTGTGACACTTTATTCCCGGGACGGTGAGTACGACGCAGTGCTGGAGAAAAACCGGGTTCATTACGGCACCGGCGGCACGGCTATTTATGTGCTTGACCCCGACACCGGCGAAAGACGGCAGTCAGAACTGAAGGATGTGGCGCTTAACGCCAGAATGGTGGAGAAGCTGGAAAATATACATGTGTTCACGATCAATGTTTTCCCGAATGAAATCAGGGAAAAGGATGAGATCGATGTCAATCGCTTCTTTCATGCTCTCGACAACACTAACAAGCATGTGATGGGGGGGATTTATTCGATGGCCGGCTGCCGGCAGGTGGTGGCGATGGCTGAAATGATGGCCGGGGGCGAGGAGGAGCTGCGGCGCAAACCGTTTGTTTCTTTCATAACTTTGATTATCAGTCCTTTTAAGATTGATGATCACTACGGCGAAATGACCTGCTATCTGGCTCGCAAGGGACTGCCGGTGGTGGTGCCGACCGAACCGATATGCGGCACGACTTCGCCGGTGACTCTGGCCGGAAATATTCTTACCCATACCGCTGAAACCCTCGGGGGAATCGCCATGGTGCAGTCGGTTCAACGCGGCGCTCCCGGTATTTGCGGCAGTGTCGGTTCCATCACCAATCTGCACAACATGGACCATGTGGGCGGCGCGGTTGAAAGAGGAATGATCAACGCCGGAGTGGCGCAGATGGCGCAGCATTTCGGTCTGCCTCTTTATTCCACCGGCGGCACCTCGGATGCTAAAGAGGTCGATATTCAGGCCGCCTATGAAAGCGCCATGTCGAGTCTGCTGGTGGCCATGAGCGGCGCTAATTATATTCATGATATCGCCGGATTGATGGAAACCGATCTGACGGTTGCCTATGATAAGCTGGTGATGGACAATGAAATTCTCGGTATGTGTCAGCGGGTGCTTCGAGGAGTAGAGGTCAACGACGACACTTTGGGCAAGGAAATGCTGATCGAGAAAGGACCGGGCCAGGATTATCTGGTGGAGGAACACACCATACAGCATATGCATGGAGAATTTTTCCAGCCAACTTTGGCCAATCGGCAGAAGCGCGAAGAGTATTCATCCGCCGAATCCGCATTGGCCAGGGCGCGTCGGAAAGTTGAAGAAATTCGTTCTGAAAAATCGGAACCTTTGATTGCATCACAGGCTCGGGAAGAGATTCTGAACCGCTTCGATCACATTCAGTCGGCGGAATGAAAGCAGGAACAACAACAAGGACAGATGAAATATTATGAGTGAATTAAAACAGCGAGAAGGCGTTTTAGTGCGGCCGGAACAGCGGCTGTCGGAGAAACAGATAAAACTGGTAGACGGAGTCTCCAGGGAGCTGCTGGAAGATCCCGGTATACTCTGCTATAACCAGACGGCGGTGGAACTTTTTCGCCAGGCCGGTGCGCGGATAGAGGACGCGGGCGATTGTCAGCGCGTGCGCATTTCATCCGAACTTCTGAACCAGGCTTTGGACACCGCCCCTTCAAGCATAGTCCTGGGGGCACGGGATCCGGAACAAAGACTGATACTGGACGCGGCTGAACCGAGAGTTCGCTTCGGCAGTGGTTCGGAAACCAATTTCTGGCTGGATGTCGATCTCCAGTCCGGTTCACCCAAGTACGAAAGACTGCCCGGCAATATTGAACGCCTGCGGCAGGCGGCGCATTTATGTGATAACCTGGAAAACCTGGATTTCTTTATCCGCTGCGTCAATATTCAGGACAAGGGAGTGACGGCCGAAAATAAGGATGTCAATAAGTTCCTGGCCAGCCTGAATAATATCGGGCGGCATGTGCAGGCGGGGCTGACCTCGTTGTCGCAGCTTGACCAGGTGATGAAGCTCGGCCGAATTATTGCCGGCGGAGAGCAGGAGTTCATTGACAATCCGGTGCTTTCTTTTATCACCTGCGTGATGAAAAGCCCCTTGCAGATGGTCGATGATACGGCCGAAACGATGATTGAAATAGCCCGCCGCCGGGCGCCGGTGGTTATTTCCAGCTGTCCTATGGGCGGCGCCACCGGGCCTTTTGATGAGTTCGGTATGGTGGCGCAGATTAACGCTGAGCTGTTGGCAGGGGTCGTGCTTAATCAGCTGGCCTCTCCTGGAGCGCCGGTGCTTTACGGCGCGGTGCCGGTGCGCACAAGGCTGGATAACCTGAATGATCTCTACGGGGCTCCGGAGTTTGTTCATTATAACATTGACTGCGCGCAAATGGCTCGTTATTACGGGCTGCCGTGTTATTCAACCGCCGGGGTCGCCGATACCAGCGAGCCGGGAATTCAGGCGACGGCGGAAAAATTGATCACTCTACTCACGGTTCCCAGGAACGGGGCGCAATACATTCATTATGCCTTCGGGCTGCTGGAGCGCACCAACGTTTTCTGCCCGGAGCAGGCGGTGATGGACAATGCTCATATCGGCATAGTGAAAAATGTTTTGCGTGACACGCCGGTGGATGAAAAAGATCGGGAATCGGTGCTTAAAATGATTCGGGAGGTAATGGAAAGCCCGCATAAAACTTACATCTACAACCTTCCTCTGCCGACGGAGAATGATGATGTGTATGTCTGCTATCCCTTGGAAAACGATGAGGGCGGCGCCCTGCAGGCGGCACAGGAACAGGTGCGGGAAATCATGGAACGCCCGCGTAATCAGCTGCCGCCGGAGACGGTGAAACGGCTGCAAGAGGAAATTTCCGGTATCCTGCCGGAAACTTTGGCTTAGCCGGAATCCATGCTGAAAGGGTTCGGAAACGAGATTAAGGCGAAAGATTAGGGCAAAAGATTAAGGGGCGCACCCTTTTTCCCCTAATCTTTCTTTATAATCTTTCGCCTTAATCCAATTGGTCGTGGAACGCACAGCCATTTTCGAGCTTATGTGAGACTACGTGGTTTCAGGTTTCAGTGTTCAGGTGTCAGGGAAACTTCTCTGAAACCCGAAACCTGACACCAGAAAATAATAAAATAAAAACAAAGAAAGCTTATTATGAGTAAAAGTCAAGAACAGATGCCCGCCTACAGCGAGGCGGTGAAGAGCGGTTTGTATGCCAAGAAATCGGGCTTGGTCGGCAAGTACGACAACGTGCGCAAATTCTGGGAGGACGAGAACACTCGAATGTTCCTGCGCCCTTTTGTGCAGGAAGCTATCAACAAAGCGGCCGCCAGGATGCGACGGCTGCGGATACTTGATCTTGGGTGCGGCAGCGCCGACGGCTATGAGCTGCTGAGCGGCATTCGTTATCGGGATGCGGACCTGCATCAGGCCGAAGTTGAGATGCTTTCAGGAGACGTGCTGGGGCTCTATAAAGGGGTCGATCTGAACGAAGACTTGCTGGAACAGGCCCGGGGAATCTACGGCGGCAATCCTAAAATGTTATTTGAGAAAGTTGATTTTACCGACGGCTTTATGAATTCTGATAAAGACGGGCCCTATGACCTTTATTTTTCTTCTTTCGGCACTTTTTCGCATCACAACGACGATGAGAGCGCCATCAATCTGCTGGCTGAGATCGCCGAGTCCACACAGGAGCAATCTTTTGTGGTCTGTGACTGGCTCGGGCGTTATTCCTATGAATGGTGGAATCTATGGACGAACCAGCCGCAGGAGCTGAGGAACATGGATTACGTAGTGTCCTACATTTACGACAAAGAGGAACGAGAGGAAAAGCGTGACAGCCTTCAGCATCTGAACTTGCGTTTGATGAGTCGCGAGGAGGCGGAATATATTATCTCAGAGGCCGGACGCCGCAGCGGGATTTACATAAAAGCGCGGAAATTTTTTGATCGATCAATATTTACCGGCAGGCACATGGACACCCAGGAATACAACCCTCACGCTCAGCCCTTGAGAGCTGCGATGAACTCAATTCATGAGTCAAATCTTAGGACTTCTCTGGACTCTTTGATTATCGATTACGTTCCCAAGCAGGGCTTCCCCTTCCTTAATGATTATTACGAAGGTTTGCAGATGGCTTGGAACACGCTGGTTAAATATGTCATCGAACTTTTAGACCTGTACGATGAGGAGAACAGGTGCTATGAAAGCGAACCCCCGCCGATTCCGGCCACTTATCCGCGTCAGCTGCGGGAGATGATGGGGCGAATGAAGATGATTATCGAAGCCGTCGGCTGGCTCGGTAACGGACTGCCGCGGGAAAATATAATCGAGCCCCAACTGGGCTATGCTCTGCGTTATTTGATGAATTCCATGCAGAAAGGTCAGGGCTGCGGCCATGGTTTAGTGGGGGTAGTGGAAATTGATCGCAGTCGTAAACCGGAGTGATTCTCTTGATGTTCCTCCCTCGGGGTATCCAGCGCGCTGCGCGCCGGCGGTCGGACTTGTATGAGACTTCGTGGTTTCAGCCTTTAGGGTTCAGGTTTTCAGGTTTCAGGTTTCAGCCTTCAGGTTTCTATAATGTTATGATCATATTTGAACATGTGTCGAAGGTCTTCGCTGGGGGGGTTGAGGCTGTTTCCGATCTTTCTCTGACGGTTGAGGAAGGTGAAACGCTGGTTTTGCTGGGAACCAGCGGCAGCGGTAAAACCACGACCATGAAAATGGTTAATCGCCTGATCGAACCCAGCGGCGGCAGGATTTTTGTCGACGGCAGGAATATTCTGGAAGAGGATCCAGTCGCTTTGCGTCGCCGCATCGGTTACGCGATTCAGCATATTGGCTTGTTTCCGCACATGACCGTGGCCGAAAATATCGGGGTGGTGCCGAAACTCCTGGGCTGGCGCCACGAGGACATTCAGGAGCGGGTGGATCATCTTTTGGGTATGACAGGGCTGCCCCCTGAGGACTTTCGGGAACGTTTCCCGCGTCAGCTCAGCGGCGGCCAGCGGCAGCGCATCGGGGTGGCCCGATGTTTGGCGGCGGATCCGCCGATTGTTCTGATGGATGAACCTTTTGGAGCTTTGGACCCGATCACCAGAGAGCAGCTTCAGGAAGAGTTTCTTGCCCTCGAGTCGCAGATTCGCAAGACTATTATTTTTGTCACCCATGATGTTTTTGAGGCGGTGAAGGTAGGCCATAGGATCGCCCTCATGGACAATGGCGAAATGCAGCAGCTGGCGACTCCGGGTGAGCTGGTGGAAAAGCCGGCCAATCAGTTTGTCGATGATTTTTTGGGGCAGCATCGTTTTCAGCTGGCTTTACTGACCCGGACGGTACAGTCGATCCTCCCTCGGGAAGGAGTGCATGAAGAAAAAGAGTCGGATACCGGGGAAAAGATCGCAGCGGAGACCGGGCGGAATTTATCCGCTCGGGCGAGTTTGATTGACGCGCTGGATTTATTCAAACGAACCGGTTTGCGGCAAGTGTCGGTTTATGACGGCGAAAATTATATTGGACGGCTGCAAAAGCGCGATTTGACCATGGCCATCGGACGGGTTATGGAGGGGACGGGGAGTTAAAGCAATGCTGGAATTTTTTCAACAGTACGGCATGTCCATAGTTATGCGTACGCGTGAGCATTTAATGCTTACGGTTGTGGCTCTGTTGATCGCTTCGGCGGTGGCGGTGCCGCTCGGGATATTTCTTACTCGCTGTCGGTTCCGGATAGTGGTTTCCGCTATCATGGGGGCGGTGAACACTATTCAGCCTATTCCTTCGCTGGCGACAGTGGCGCTGACGGTGGTGATATTTTTCTATATCAACCTTCTGAGTGATCGACTTCTGGGAGTCGTCTGGCTCCGCACTCTGGGGGTACAGCCGGCTCTGGTGGCGCTGGTGGCCTATGCCTTGCTGCCTATACTCCGTAACACCTACACCGGTATTCGGCAGGTCGATGACGCAGTTGTGGAGGTGGCTCGCGGCATGGGGATGACCGCGCGGCAGATTCTTTTCTCCGTGCAGCTGCCCCTGGCCCTGCCCTTTATCATGGCCGGTGTCAGAATCTCCACGGTCTGGACTGTGGGCGTGGCCACGCTCGTTTCACTCGTCGGTGCCGGCGGTCTCGGGGACTTTATTTTTCAAGGATTGAGCAATTATCGTATAGACTTGATCCTGGCCGGAGCACTTCCAGCGGCGGTACTGGCGCTCTTTCTGGACTGGTTTCTCGGACGTTTGGAAAACTGGCTGACACCCGCCGGTCTGCGGGAGGCGGGATAGACTTGTTGAATGGTTTCTGGTGTCAGGTTTCGGGGAGTTTTGGTTTTATCGATACCCCCAGTTGTGAATTTTGGTCGAGGTGTAAAAATGGCGACTTGGTCATTTCTGTCGGTTAAGCGGGTTGGTTAAGTGTATCCGAGTAAGGGGGGGGTAAGAAGGCGATTAAGTGTTTAGAAGAGAAGCGTGGAGAGCATGACACTTAATCCCGCACTTCATCGCACACGTAAGCCCACCCTTACACTAGTTAATTCGTGCGAATTCGGCCATGCTATTTTGTTTTGAACAGAAGTTAACAAAGGCAACAAAGAAAAGGAAAATTTCGGGGATAGAATACTTGGTTTTCTTCGTTTCCTTCTGTAAAAGCTGCTTTTTGTGGTCAAACGACAAACTTGGCTCGTGAATTATTCAGGTCAGCTGGTTACGCTTAAACTATCTGCTTCGTCGGTATTGGGCATGAAGAAGACCAACAATATACCCACAAATACTGCTGACGAGGCAAAAAAAAGAGTTTTGCGAAACCCTAGAGACAAGGTTATATATACGAAGTCTCACATAAGCAACAGTCACCCAGAAAAATCACTGTGAAGTCTACAGACCTCAACCAACATCAAGGAGTTTATTATGAACACAAAAACCAAAATGATATTGTTGATAGCGGCGATTCTCGTGGTCATTCTGGCTCTGGCTTCGCCGGAGCTGCTGCGTATGTGGCGGGCCGAGGAATCTATTTCCATCGGCGGCAAGGACTTTACTGAACAGAGCGTGGTCGGCGAGATTCTCGCCCAGCTGATTGAGGAGAAAACCGATCTGCGGGTTGAACGGAACCTTTATCTTGGCGGCACGATGGTTTGCTTTAACGCACTTCGCGGCGGTGATCTGGATATGTATGTGGAGTACACCGGCACCGGTCTGGTCAATATTCTGGAGAAAGAGGCACTTGCCGATTCGGAGGAAGTCCTGCGTATCGTCCGCGATGAATTCTCCAGCCGCTATGATCTGGAGTGGCTGGAGCCGCTCGGTTTCAATAATACTTATACTTTGACTGTGCGCCGGGATCTGGCCGAGGAATTGGAGCTTGAAACCATTTCCGATTTGCGGGAAAAGCTGAATCATGACATTGTCGCTGGTTTCAACGCTGAATTCCTTGAACGTCCAGACGGCTATCCCGGGTTGAAAGAAGCCTATGACATGGAGTTTCCTGAATCCCCGCGGCAGATGGATACCGGCCTTATGTACCGAGCCTGTGCTCAAGGGGATGTGGATGTGATCTGCGCTTTCTCCACTGACGGACGTATTGAAGCTTATGACTTGGTGGTGCTGGAGGACGATAAAAACTATTTCCCGCCGTATTACGCGGCGCCGCTGGCGCGAAAAGAAACCTTGGATCGTCACCCCGAGCTGAGGGAGATGCTGGCGATGCTTGCCGGAGCCCTCGATGACGCCGCCATGCGGGAATTAAACTACCTCGTCGATCGTGAGGACGATCCGCTTTCTC
This sequence comes from Lentisphaerota bacterium, assembly GCA_003552565.1. Taxonomy (GTDB): domain Bacteria; phylum Verrucomicrobiota; class Lentisphaeria; order Oligosphaerales; family PUNB01; genus PUNB01. The sequence continues at coordinate 3,444 of PUNB01000010.1, read as the reverse complement.
CCGGGGCCGCGGCCCGTGGTTTTTTGGTGGAAAAGGGGCTGATAGCAAGTGAATAAAATGGTCTTTGGTTAACTTGAATCTTAGGCGGGAATAATTAAAAAACATCTCTTGCGTTATTTGCATTGCGCGGAGAGAATAACAAAAGGATTAATATTATGGCGGCTATAGCAGGTGTGATTGGTACGTTTGAAGAAGGCGGAAAGAAACTGGTAAGTGCTATGCTCAAGGAGATGGCGCATCGAGGAAAGGATAAGGTTAATTACGAAACCAGAGAGAGCGGAATCATGGGGGTTGCTTCGGCTGAGCTGTCGCCGGAGAGAGGCGAGGGTATCGCCAGGCACGGTAATGTGGCTTTGGTGCTGGATGGAGAACTCTACAATTCGCGTGCTGAGGGGATGAGTGATGCTGAATTCGCTCTTCAGCAGTATCGGCGATACGGCCGGGGGTTCGCTCGTTATCTTGAAGGCGCCTTCGCCTGCGCGGTCCTGGATGCCGGCGAATTGCTGCTGGTGCGTGATTCGGTCGGTGTCCGGCCGTTGTACTATGGCCGGGATGACCGCGGCTCATTTTGCTTCGCTTCTGAAATGAAAGCTTTGACAGGTCTGGTCGAAGATGTGTTTGAGCTTCTGCCCGGTACTGTCTGCTCGAATAAGTCCGGAGTGGGAGCCTTCCTGCATGAATATCCCGAGGTCAATATCGGTCGGGAATTTGAAGTCGTGCGCCGGCAGGTCCGGGACAATCTGGTCAAGGCAGTGGAAAAGCGGCTGGCTGACGGCGCCGTCGGCGCATGCCTGCTGAGCGGCGGACTCGATAGTTCGATCATCGCTTCGATTGCTCATCAGCTCGGTTTTCAGATGCCTCTATTGACCGTCGGCATGGAAGGAGCGGCGGATGTCGAGAACGCTAAGATTATGGCGGATTATCTGGGGATGGAGCATCATATCTGTACGTTCGGCAAGGATGACATACTGGCTATGGCACCCAGGGCAGTCAAGGCGCTGGAGTCGTTTGACGAGGATTGCGTCAGCGGCACTATCACCAATCTGATAGCCTCCGAGTTCGCGTCCCGCTGGACTAACTGTATTCTTAGCGGCGAAGGTGGCGATGAGCTTTTCGGCGGTTATCATTTGCTGAAGGATGTCGAGGGCGAGGGTCAGCAACTGCGGATGATGGAAAAACTGGTGGCGATTTCCTATAACACGGCGCTGCAGCGCCTGGACCGCTCAATGATGGCCGCCGGCATTCATTATCGGACCCCTTTCCTGGATGACTCAGTGGTGGCGCTGGCCCTGCAGACGCCGGTATCCTGGAAGATACATCAGGATGCAGACGGCGAGTTTACGGAAAAATACATACTTCGGGAAGCTTTCCAGGATATCCTGCCAGATACTATTTACGAACGGGTGAAACTGCGTTTCGCCGCCGGCGCCGGCACTGACGGAATGGTTGATGAGATCGCGGCCGCCCAGCTGGATGCCAGTGAGTTCGAGCGCCATTCCCGGAGCGAGACCGGTTATGAATTGAATTCGCTTAAGGAACTTTGGTATTACCGGATCTTCCGAGAATGCTTCCCCGGTCAGGCATACGAACGTCTGGTCGGCCGCTGGGATCCTTTCAAGTAGCATTTGCGTCAGTCAATACCGAGACAAGGCGCACTGAGGTCGTCGTTTCCAGAAAAATAAATTTAATCCGGAAAGTTATGGCCCACCATGCAGGCACGAATCGGAAGCTTCGTCGTAAACCTGGTCGTGTTCTGTCTCAAACCGCCAAAGCTCGCGACATAGTGAGAACCTTTTGAGTTTACTGAGTTCTCAAAACACTTCCTGACGGGGACAAGTTGGAAAGATTGTTTGCTGTCGGATCATATGTTTAAGGTGCCTGGTGGTGAGCGGAGGTTTTCGAGCGAAGCTGATGTGCTACGGCCTGCGGGAGGGGGGTCAGCTGTGGATCTGTTCAAGGAAACTGAACTCGAACAGGCGAATCTTGAGTACGAATAAGGCCTTTCCGAAATCCCTTTTATCGGGTCAACTTGCCATCCCGCCAGAGGGTTGATATACCACTCTGAGATAGGAATAAGTAAATTGTTACTTAATTTTCTTGGTTTCTATTATTTATAAGCCTTAATGCACTGAAAAAAGAGAGTAAAATTCAGGGACATAAAATATATGCACTTATCTGGAAATGCCTTAAGTGTAGTAATGATTTATGTTGTCTTCACGGTTTCGATATTTACCGGATCATTTCTCTCTTTCCTCCAATCAAGCCGTACGTCTTGATATGCGCGGGGAACCTGAAAATAAACGCCATCGTGTTTCCATGGCCCTTTTTGCAGATTTGGACAATAACGGCAGACGGGATATACTGTTGGCGATGACCCACCTTGATGAAGAAGACAGGCTTCAGCCTCTGGTGCTGCGTAATGAAGGCAACACTGATGGTATCCCTCAGTTTTCAGCTCCTCCTCTTGATAAGCTTGCTTTCTATTGCACTATGCCGACTGCCGATTTTGATCGGGACGGACGAATGGATGTTTTTATGGCCACTTGGCACGATACGCTGGACAATTATTTATTCCGAAATGTCACGGATGGAGGAAACTATCTTACCGTGAGTGTCGAGGGCAATGGTGAAAATTACAATCTCATGGGGATCGGCGCTGTTATCCGACTTTATGAGACCGGCCATGTAAACGAAGATGACCATCTATTGGGGAGGGGAGATGTGGTTATCGGCCAAGGCTATTCCTCCGGCGATGAGGCAAGAGTGCATTTCGGCTTGGGTTATGTTGAAAGTTGTGACGTGGCTGTCAGCTGGCAGGAGGCCGAAATTATAAAGGAAAAGGTAAAGGTAAATCGTCATTTGACCCTGAAACCAGAGGATTAACGATTAATTTTTTATGCTAAATTATTTTTTATGTGGAAAATAACTTACTTTTTTTAACATTGAACAGATCATGCTAGAGGGAGTTTCCAGTGAAAAACCGGAACCAGGATCAGGAATTTGCTGAATCACAGCAGTTTCTTACCTATGAGGAAATCCTCGAAGAATATCGCCGCCGGCAGATGATTGAACATCTCACCGGTCCGGTGATATCATTGATTCTGCATGTGATCGTGATCACCTTGTTTGCTTTTTTCCTGGCTGGCCGCGAGGTGGAACAGGACGCGGCGGAGATTGAGTTCGATATTCAGGAGATGGAGATTGAACCGCTTGACCCGGATATGCTGGATGAACTCGATGAGATTGATCCGGATCTGGATCGGGAAGTGGTGCCGACAATCGAACCGCCGGAAGTGCAGGTGGAAGAACTGGATGCGGCGGATATGGAGGATTTCGCCGACGACATGGCTCCCAGCGATATGGACATGGATTTCGCCCAGGACCTGGACGTGCGCCCCAGTCGCAGTCCCCTGGTGCTGCCGGGGGTCATGGGCACCCGCGGTG
>PUNB01000075.1 GCA_003552565.1 Lentisphaerota bacterium | reverse complement strand
GAACTTTACCGATTAAGCGATTCTTATGAACCAAGAGAACTGGAAGGTGACGGTACCAAGGACAACCCCTTCCTGATATACAATAGGCACGATCTTGTCGCAGTTAATCAGGATGTTTCTGCCCAATACAAGCTTAAGGAGGATATTGATCTTGATAATATTACAATCAATAAAAATGCAGTTGTTCGATTTTTCAATGGTGGGTTAGACGGCAACAGTTTCAAGATAAAAAACTTGAAGATTGAAGTTCCTAATCGAAATAATGTCGGGCTTTTCGGAGAAATTACCGAAGGAGCTCTGATTGAGAATTTGGGGATCGAAGGATGCGACATTACAGGGTATCTTGTGGTCGGCGGTCTGGCGGGTATTAATAAAGGGACTGTAGTCGATTCATATGTCAAGGGAAATGTTAATGGTGAATATAGATATGTCGGGGCTATTGCGGGGTTTAATGAAGGCAATATCATCGGTACCTATGCCGGGGGGAATGTTAACGGTGAAGGATGGTATACCGGCGGCCTTGTGGGCAGCAGTACAGGCACTGTCACTGATTCTTACGCCGAGGGAAATGTTAATGGTGAACGTAGTTATACCGGCGGCCTTGTGGGCCGTAACGACTGGGGTACCATTTCCGGATCCTATGCCACAGGTGATGTAAGTGGTAAGGAATTTGTCGGCGGCCTTGCGGGAGAAAATCGCTCGGACGGCAAAATTATGGACTCCTACGCCATGGGGGATGTTAGCGGCGATAACGAGGTCGGCGGACTAGTGGGCTATAATAATCATGGCGTTCTTAATAACAGTTACTCTAAAGGAGGGGTAACGGGTACTGAATACTGGACCGGCGGCCTGGTGGGACGTAATGCCGGCTCGGTCGACGAATGTTTCTGGGATATGGATAGTTCTGAAATGGAAACCAGTTTTGGTGGTACCGGGTTGAGCAATGCCGAAATGAAGGATATAGACACTTTCCTTGATGCCGGCTGGGACTTTAACGATATCTGGAATATAAATTCTGAAGTAAACAACGGCTATCCTTTTCTTCTTGAGAACCCGCCTCCGTCGGTTGAAAAGCCTACATTTACACCGGGCGGCGGAAGTTACACCGGCGACAGTATAGAAGTAACTATTCAATGCACTACCGAGGGCGCAACGATCCACTATACTACCGACGGCAGTGAACCAACTCAAGAAAGTCCAACCATAACTTCCGGTGAATCAGTGTCCATACCATTACCCGGCATACTCAAAGCCAGAGCATGGAAGGACGGCATCGCTCCCAGTGCGCTTAAGTCCGCAGTTTACAGACATCCGCCGATTGCGGAGGACAGGACATACATAATATTCAGAGATCAAACTTTGGATGTTCCTGAGCCGGGAGTGCTGGCTAACGATTCCGCTCCAAGCGGCGAGGAACTGACCGCCATTAAGACAAGTGATCCGGAAAATGGAGAATTAATGCTTAATACCGACGGATCATTTGTTTATACTCCTGATTCCGAATTTATTGGCACCGACACTTTCACCTACAAGGCCGATGACGGTATTGAGGATTCGAACATCGCGACTATTACCATTCAGGTCACTGAATCGTTATGGTCACTGAACCTGAATATCGATCACACTGAGCCTTCAACTTTGCTTATCGGCATGACCGAGGATGAAATGACCGACTACGGTCATGACCTTGATGTCCCGGCGGAAGAACCGGCGGAAGGCGGCTACGCCCGGCTGGTCGATGCTGACTTTGCTGCCGAATATCAGGAGGACTATCGCGGTATCGCCGATGAGGCGGACTACTTCCTGATCGTCGAGGCGGGTAAAGAAAATGATGTGACCGTCTCCTGGGAAGAGTCTGAGCTGCCGGAGAACCGCTATCTGAGTCTGTGGGAAACAGAGGTCGATACTTATGACGAAAACGGCAATGTCGTTCTCTCGCCGATGGGTGACTCCGCCATTGATATGGGCGAGGTCACCGAGCTGACGGTGCCGGCGAATGATATCCGGGTTTATAATATCCGCTACGCTGATAATCTGACTTTCGACTGGCATTTTACGGAGGGCTGGAATCTGAAGAGTCTGCCGTTGCAGCCGGACGATCCGGCGGTGGAAGAAGTGCTCGGTAAAGAAGTTGTTGAGAACCAAGGCGAAACCCGGACCATGAGCGACGATGACTTCGGCGACACGATCCACTCCGGCCATGTCTGGAGCTGGAACGGCAAGCGTTACCAGGCGGTAGATGAACTTGAACCCGGAGTCGGATACTGGATTTACACCGACTCCGAGCAAACCGTCATGCTGTGCGGGCTGCCCCTGGCGACCGGCATCCGGCAGCTCCACCGCGGCTGGAACCTGATCGGTGTCGGTGCCGAGCTGGCGTTCCCCGACGATTCAGGCATCATGGGGCAGCCCTTCGGCTGGGATCCGCTTATGGAAAAATACCGCCCCGCCAGCGTGCCGCTCCCCGGCCTGGGCTATTGGATTTATTCGTTGGAGGAATAGTACGCACGGACATCCTGACTTTTGGACAATCAGGCAGTGCTCCTTTGAGGTGAATCTCCTGAGTCCGGTTGAAGCTTACAAACGATTCGAGGAGTGGAATTGAAAATTCATTTCTACGTTGAGAGTTTTTTAACACAAATGGTGCGATATATCAATTTTAATGATTGGAGCAAAGAACAATGAAAAAATCAATTCGTATGAGAATAAAAGCATCAATCCTTTGTCTGATAATCAGTATGTTTTCGCCGGTGTTTTGCACTGCAGCGAATGGTGAGGAAACACCGGATTCAGCACAGACATGGACCCTTACAATTATCGAATCCGAAGGCAGCGGGACGACCGACCCCGAACCAAGCTCGCACCAGTACGATGTTGGTCAAGAAGCGCAGGTGCAGGCCCACCCTGATCCGGGGTGGATGCTGGATTACTGGGAGCTCAACGGCCGAAATGTCGGACTTGGGGATCCGATAACCATCATACCGGGTGAAGCGGGGGAAGAAAAAATACTTCAAGCGGTATTCGGAAAAGATAAAGTGTCCCTTGGTGTTCGCCCGATCAGAGCAGTTTATTATAAAGGAGGCGAATTCGATAGATACGAACTGTTAATTCGCAGCACGCGGGAAGGGCTGGAACGCGTGCAAATCACCACGCCCTGGGGCGAGGTGGTCGATTCCGCCGATTTTCTCGGCGAAGTATGGGACGGTGAGGAGGCCGAATATTGGGTTGGCCGGTTTAACGTATCAGCTGGTCTTGATAGAGGGAGCCCTCTTATCTCTATGGGCTGGCACCTGGACGAAAACGAATGGGATGCGATAGACGAAGCCCCCATATTCATGACCGTAACTTATTCCGGCGGCGAGTGGTCCGACTTTGTTGATCTGGGCGAAGTGCCCTTACCTGACCAAATCCCGACCGTCACCTATCCCGCACATGGGCTGTCAGATGTAGAACTGGAGCCAACCTTTATGTGGCATGAATGGGAGAACCCGCAGGAGGATCCGGCGTCCCTCCGTGCCTCTATTAGCCTTTCTCTAGACGGGGAGGAAGGAGGGCGGCTTTTCTATCTCTATGGATATGATCCTTCCACGAGTGCGCTGCTTTCTTCTGTGAAACTGGCAGAAGGTTCATCTTACTGTTTCGCAGTTTCGTTCAACAACCATATTTCGTCTGATCCCGGCGCTGGGGTTCATGTCTCAAAGAAGTCCAGTGTCAATGCACAGGTGGAATTCACTACGGAAGGAGACGCCCCACCGACCGTCCCTGTAATTGACGAGATCGAGTTCTTCAAACTTCAAGCGCGAATGGACGGCGGCCCCATTCCACCGGGTAAGTCCCCTCTCTATGACATGGTGGTTAAAGCGGAGGGTAGCTGGATT
>PUNB01000200.1 GCA_003552565.1 Lentisphaerota bacterium | reverse complement strand
TGCAAGCCCTGAAAAGCGTCATTCGGGAAAACACAAAAAAACAGCCAGGCGCGGCGGAGGGCCGGCAAAACACCCCGTCAGCGGTGCCGCAAATATCCGCGGCATGTCAGGCGGAACACTCTTCATGTGCCGCCTGCGGGTGCCATCAGGAGAAGCGGAAGGACGATTTTAAAACATCCTGGGAAACGGGCGACACTGATTCCGACGCACAGGTCGGGGATGGCCGAGGATCGGCGGGAATAAACGCCAAATGGAAAGCCGCGGAAGCGCTTTCCGCGGAAGTCAGAAGTGACAGGAAATCCAAGGATGATTCCCTGGAAGGCGGTGGAGCGCGGAATGGCTGGCCTGATTTATTGACGGCTCCCTGGCCCGGCATTCCTCTGGCCGTTATCATCATCGGCCTCGCTTTTCTACTGGTGGTCGGCCTGGGAATGGCTATCCGGCAAGCCTTGCTGCTGCCGCTGTTCCGGAACTACGCCGAGCCATTCATTACCGTGACAATAGAAACATTAATCGCACCGGGAATATGGCGCAACATATTAATTGGTGAATACGGCTTTCTGATCAAAGGACTGGAATGGCCCCTGGCACTGGTGCTGCCCTATGTTTTTTCCTTTTATCTAAGCATGGCCGTCCTGGAGGACAGCGGCTATCTGCCGCGGCTGGGAGTTCTTCTGGACGGACTGCTTAATCGTATCGGCATTTCCGGGGCCAGTGTCATACCCCTGCTGCTCGGCTATGGATGCGCCATTCCCGCAATCATGGCGACAAGAGCGCTGCCCGGTCGCAAAGAAAGAATTATCACCGCTTCGTTAATCTGCCTAACCATCCCCTGTGTCTCTCAATCCGGCGCTTTCATAACACTGCTGGCGGAACAATCAATAATGGTGGTTTTCCTCCTTTTCGCTTTATCACTGCTCGCCATTGGCAGCGGCGGTTTAATCATCAATTATTTTCTGGCAGGCTCAATGCCGAGCGTCATTATGGAACTGCCGGAAATGCTGCCCCCCAGAACGAGTGTCATCGGCAAAAAAGTATGGAGCCGGCTCAAACGTTATTTATCCGACGGTGTCCTTCCCATGATTGGAGCTGTAGGCATAGCCGCCGTGCTGTATGAAACCGGATTAATGGCCTGGATCGGGCGCGGCCTGCGACCGCTCGTCACCACCTGGCTGCGAATGCCCGAGGAAGCCTCGGTGCCGTTAGTTCTGGGAGTTATGCGGCGAGAGCTGACGATCATTCCGCTGCTGGATATGGAGTTGAACTCTTTACAGCTTTTCGTCGGCGCCATGGTCGGTCTGTTCTACGTCCCCTGCATAGCGGTGGTGGTGTCGCTGGCTCGGGAATTCAATCTGAAAACAGCGATTCTGATTCTAGCCGGGACCAGTTTAACCGCGTTTCTTGCCGGCGGCCTGGCGGCCCAGCTGGGCAGACTGTGGTTTTAGCCTGATTGCTCAGGAAAGATATTCAGCTTTGCGACGGATTGTTCGCCTTACACTAGCCAGGTTAATCACCCCCGCCAGCGCCAGAATCACAATCCCGGCACCGACAGTAAGCGGGAAGAACACCGGCCCCGGATCAAATCCGACTTCCCGCAGTCTTTGATAAACCAATGGAAAAACCGTTCCAAGCACCGCCGCGGCCAACAGGGCAATGGCAATCAAGCTGAACCAGAAACGCCGCAAAGCAAAAGCCGTCAACATGGCCGGCGTGTAACCGAGGAGCAGCAGGAGTCGAATGCGCTCCGCCGATTCAGCCAGCACGACCCGAAAAAGCAGGACAAAGAGGAACAAGGCCAATGCCACCAGCAATCCCCCCAAAGCGCCGACCGCGCTCAAACCCATCATCGCCATCCTGCCGATTCTGCCGGCGCGCAGACGTTCGCTGTTCACCTGCAAATCACGATTCTTGAAATACTCCAGCATCTCCGGATCAGCCGGCCGATCCGTCTTAATCATCAGCCGGGAAGGACGCCTCTGCTCTTCCTGGGCAATTTCCCGATTCGCCCAAGTCATGAATTCCCGCGGCACCAGGATGGACGGCACACGGTCGCTCAGTCCCACCACCCGTGCCCGAAAACGCTTTTCGCCACCGGAGCCGGAGACAGTGATCCTTCCCCCTACCCCGCCGATAACCGACTCCGGAATCTGCGGCAGGCCCTGTGCCAGAGCAAAAGAGAAATTGTACAAATTTATAAACTCTCGGGAAATCACAATCGGAATGTAGTCCAACTCCGGATCCCAGTGCCATTTATCAGGGTCGACATCGAGAAATCTGTCCGGCAGAGATTCAAAAAACAGCTCACTGTAAAGCGGCATACTCATTCCGAACCCGCCGGGATCGCCTCCGGCGGGAGCATCTTCCATATCTGAAACCCTGGGATCGGCTAAGGCGGACACCCGAAACCGGCTGGTGACAAACTCTCCCACATCCCTGACAAAATCCTGATCCCGCAACTCCTGAATCTCGGCTTCGGTAAACCCCGGCCGCACATAAGTCAGCATGCCGGTTACCGTCACCCTTTTATTGACTATCAGATACTCCGCGTGTCTTTCTCCAGCTTGAATCGCCCGGTTGATCCCGAGTGCCAAATTAAGCGCTCCCAGCAAAAGGATCAGCCCTAATACAAATCCGGCCATGGCCAGCCAGACACGCCAGCGTCCAGGAGAGTTGCTGAAAGCCTTTTTCAACAATCGACGCCGCTGTTTGGCATTGTTCAATCCAGCTGTCATAAGCTTAACCTGTGATCCATTGTCAAAGGATAATCGTTCCCCAAAGTAGTCATAACACAACCGGCCTGCCTGTGGGCGCAGGCTTTTTCAATCAGCTCACAGGCAGCTGCCGTATTGGCCTTGTCCAAATGACTGAAGGGTTCATCCAGCAGCAGATATTCAAAAGGCTGGCTTAAAGTTCGGACCAGGGCGATCCGCTGACGCTCCCCCCAGGAAAGAGTGCCGACTTTCCGTTGCTGAAAATCGACCATACCCAGGGGACTAAGCATTTCATCAACCCCCGGAACGGGCTCATAAGCATCATTCAGTACCGTTTTCAACGCCAGGTTTTCGGCTACAGTCAAGTCCGTAAATAAGCGCAGATCCTGGTACATCACCGCCAGCCGCTGACGACGCAGATCGCACCATTGAGACAATTCCAGTTCATCAACGCGACGACCATCCAGGCGGCATTCCCCGCTGAAATCATCCCGCAGACCGCAAAGAATATGGATTAAAGTTGTTTTACCGCGACCGGACGGAGCGTCCAGCTGATACCTTTCACCCGGCTCGAAAACCAGGTTTTGGCGCCAGACATCGGTAGGCCAGTCCAGAATCTCAACCAGCGGCTCAGCAATAAGTTGTTTCAAGGTGATTTTCATATATAATTGAATTATGACGTTTGCCAGCGTACAATATTCATCAGGCCGGTGAACAATATCCGTGTTTTGCCGGGTTTAACTTTGCGCTCATAAACAACAAAAGGATTCGCCCTGATCTTCCCAGCCGTCCAGCGATACATATCAGCCGCGGTGGCTATCGGCACTCGGCATTTGGCGGGCAGAAAACGATAACCGGCTTCAGCCTCCCGCTGCCATTGATCATAACGCTCAATTTCCGTCCTGATGAAATCGACAAATAATTCCGGGCATCGGGCCGCTGTTTCCGCCTTTAAGTCCGGCAGACCGCTGGAAGCGGTCGGTAAATACTGACGGCCCAGCTGTAAATCCTCTTGCAGGTCGCGGATAAAATTAATATACTGCATTGCCCGGCCTAAACGTGCGGCACTTTCATAAGCGGTCTCCGGCAAATCCATGATCCGGGACATAAACAGTCCAATCACCTCGGCGGAACCATAAATATATTCCAAGGTCTCGGCTAAACTGTGATAAACGGTTTTCGACAAATCCATTTCCATGGAGCTCAGAAATGCCTTCGTCCATTGCGGATCGAAACGACGCCTTTCCTGCAGATCAACGAATCGGTCTATCACCTCATCGCCTATGGCCTCCTTTTGGCGCCAGGCCCGATAATAATTGTCCCGAAACCGACGAAACCCCTCCGCGTCCTGCGGGCGCGCATCGACAAAATCATCCGCTATGCGCACAAAAGCGTAAAGGATAGCCACGTCTTTCCTCACCGCGGGCGGAAAAAAGAAAGAACTGCAATAATAAGTTCGACTGCCCCGCTGAAAGACCTTTTCGGCAGTTGTGGGCATAAACAATAACCTCGCCAGTTCATAAAACGAATGAGTGAACAATCTGTATAGATGAATTATGTCTGCATATCGCCTTAATCTAGACCCCGTCCGGAAAGGTCTCACGCAATACCTCTCCGGACGGGATCAATCTAGCTTCCGCCCCCTTTTCGCATAACCTCAGACTAATGCATAGAACCGTTATTCAGCGGTTCAATGCGAAAATTGAAATCGACATTTTTTCCGCCCACGTCGAGAGTAATCACGGTATTCATCCGGGTGAGTAGAAGATTGTACGGTATCTTGACTTCATGCGTCATAGTCTGCACAGCCACATTGATATTCCCCAACATATCACCGGCGCCCCGAATAGCGAAAATCAGCACCCGCAGCCGCCGCAGCTTGTTTAGAAAATCCTGATCGAAATGATACTGCCGCCGGCACACCGGACAGCTGACAACACCATCAGACTCTTCTAGCTGCATGACATTGAATTCAATTGACGCCCGACAATCCTCTTCCTGGCAGGCGAAATCAACATGCGCCCGCAAAGATGATTCCCCGGCTGATGCATCCCCCCCTCCGTCATTAAATGAATTTAAAGATTGGTTCATGTCCGAAACCTCTTGTCGTGATGATTCATGGACTTGTCAGCCCACGTCCGAAAAAGTCTCACGGGGGCGACATCTTTCCGGACGGGGTCTCGCTAGCGGAAATTAACGAGATTCGGATTTCAACAAAGCCTGAACGGGTGCTCGCAGCCGCGGGACGATTCCTGTTATCTGCTCCGAATTCATTTCTCCCAAAAGCCGCAATCCAATGTCGCCGCGAAAATTATATTTCTCCAAAGCTTGTCGCCAGGAACTCATGAGTTCGGTCGACAAAGCTTCATTCGCCAGCGGGTCGAAATTAAATCGAATAAGAGCGATGTGGTACCCGCACTCGCGCAGAAACCTCTGTGGCGAAAACTCCGGTTCAGTTTCATTCGGAAATAAATCAAGCGCCAACCGGCAATTAGGATGCATTACCTCGTGGATAATGTTTCCAACATGATCCCACTGAGGATCACCTGGGTAAGCGGGGGGAAAACGGGAACGCAAACAAACCTGTACTTCATAAGAAGCCGCCGCCGGCATTAATTCCTTAATAAAGTTGACTTTCTCATCAAAGCCGCCGCCCGACTCCACCATCTCCGGCCTGCCGAATCCCGCATCAATGATTGTTTTATCAATTTCGCGACCGTGAAGGAGTGCGACGCGTTCTCTAAACATGTACAGCGCCTGCTGCCGCATGGGATCGGAGAGCTTGCCTACATTTCTAGTAATCTCCGGCACCAGAGGGTAACGCACCGCAGCGATTTTCAAATCTTTTACGGCTATGTTCTCCATCAGCTCAGTGCGATTTAAAACGTCAAAAGAGAGCTCAAGCTGACAAGAAGAATCAATATCGGCAAGTACATGCAGCCACTGTTCAGCCTGCTGATCGGGTATTGACAGAAAAAAAGAGTTCATTTTTCGATTTTCGCTCCGATTAAATTGGCCATCAGAACAGGAACCGCCGTCTCCACCCGCATGATCCAGGAACCGACATTCATCGGCCTCACTCCGGCATGTCGCAATTTTTCCTTCTCCGTTTCCGTAAAACCTCCTTCGGGGCCGACCCATAATGAACACGTGTCCGGTATGTCTTGACGGCTCATCCACTCTCCTTCTCCACTCAGCTGTTCACCGAAGAACCCCGGCACTCCCTGCCGCAGACAGTCCCCGAAATCCTGCAATGGAGAAACAGCCGGCAGAAAGGGATTGCCCGATTGTTTGACGGCACTGACCGCCTGCTTGCGCCAGCGTTCAACTGATTCCGCGGAAGCTGGTTCAGCCACCCCTCGCTCACATCTCACCGGCTGGATATGCTTTACTCCTAAGCTTGTCGCCGCTTGAATCAAATAATCCATCTGCCGAGCACGCGGCGGTGCCGTGTACAAATGAATGGCGGGAAAAGACCTGGATCGGCGTTCTTTGCTCAGCACCCGGAAATTCACCCGCGGCTGAGAGCGGGAACCAGCAACCGCACATACCACCGCCTCTGCCGCCGTACCTTCTCCGTCCAGCAGCCTGAACCTGTCAGATTCTTTAATTCGCAGCACTTTTACCGCGTGCCGAGATTCATCTTCTGACAATGAACCATGATCCCCAGGCTGAGGAATATCGGCCAGATAAAAATTACGCATAAAAATTGATACCTTTCCGGATGGGGTCTAACTATGTTCCAACCGCAAAAGCATGGCGATTTCATCGCAATTATCGCGTTTCCGGCAAATGGAACAATCGCTCCATACTTTCTGTGGAAACCTGTTCTTATCCACCAGATTGAACCCCTGTCTCTGAAACAATCCCGGCCGGTAGGTCAGAGAAAATATTTCGTTACCTTCCCTCAACCTGACCGTCTCCACCACATCCTTTACCAACCGAGAGCCGATTCTCCTGCCGGATACATCCTCCCGAACCACCAAGGAACGTACTTCGAAAAGGCCTTCCCCGAAATCGCGCAATGCCACACAACCAACCGTTTCTTCGGCCAGTTCAAAAACCAGAAAATTATCCAGGTTTTCTATTATTTCCCTCTCTGTCCTAGGTAAAACCAGCCCCTTTTCCGCGGCTTCGCTCAAAAGCGCCGCGATCGGACCGACATCTTTCCGAGCTGCCGGTCTGGTTCGGCCCTGTACCGCCTCCGTCTCAGTTTTTCCTGCTTGTTCACTCACTGAAAACACCCATTTTTCGGAATTTCCGGTAACGCTCTTCCTGCAGCTTCTCAGCATCCATCCGCCTGAGCTCAGTCAAGTGTTTTTTCAGCACCTTTCGTACATTTTCAGCGGCCTCATCCCAATCTATATTGGCGCCGCCGAGAGGTTCAGGGATAATTTCATCAATGATATCCATTCGTTTAAGATCGCGGCTTGTCAATTTTAACGCCTCCGCCGCCTCGGGTGCCGCGGCTCCATCACGCCAGAGAATCGCGGCACACCCCTCCGGAGTAATCACCGAATAGTAAGCGTGCTGAAGGATCAGCACTCGATTGCCGACACCGATCCCCAGAGCGCCGCCGCTGCCCCCCTCGCCGATCACGACAGCGATCATCGGCACGGTGAAGTTAAACATCTCTCTAAGGTTGACGGCTATAGCTTCGGCGATATGCCGTTCCTCCGCTCCAATGCCGGGGTAAGCTCCTGGAGTGTCAATGAAAGAGAGAATAGGAGTTCGGGCCCGTTCCGCCATTTCCATTAACCTTAAAGCCTTGCGGTAACCCTCGGGATGCGCGCAGCCGAAGTTGACGCGAACGTTTTCCTGAAGATTCCGTCCTTTCTGTGTGCCGACCAGCATCACCGGCTCTCCTTCAAAACGTGCGAACCCGCCTACCATGGCCTGGTCATCGGAATACCGCCGATCACCGTGCAATTCCAGAAAATCCGTGAACAGCCGTTCAATGTAATCCCGAAAATAAGGGCGGTCAGGATGCCGAGCCAACTGCACCTGCTGCCAGGGAGTCAGCTGAGAAAAAATTCTTTTCCTCTCTTCTTCTATGCGATCTTCCAGCAGTTTGATACCGTGAGCCACATCTACATTCTGGGTGTTGCTGAACTCCCGCAGCTCCCGCACTTTCTGTTCCAATTCATGTATCGGCTTTTCAAATTCCAAAGAGTTCGCCATCAGCCTACTACTCCTCAATGATTACTTCGACCCCTTTTCGCGGATTTTCGCGCAGCCGCTCCCGGTTGGAAGGCGGATGGGGAATAAGATCATACAGTTCATTGACATCTTCGTTCTTCATGCGGACGCATCCTTGGCTGGCCGCCGTGCCTATGGTCTCCGGCTCCCAGGTGCCGTGAATACCGTAGCCGGTCAAGGCTGTGTTCGTCTCGCCTGTCGGCAGCAGCCCGAGCCAGCGGGTACCCAGGACATTTTCCGGGTCTCCGTAAGGAATTCTCCTGCCAGGGGGAGTCCACACCGGTTCCCGCAGTTTATTGTGAATCACAAAAGTTCCCGCCGGGGTGCGATCCTGACGGCCTATGCCTACATCATATACCTTGAAAAGCTCCTCGCCGTCATACAGCACCAAAGCGAAATTCTCCTTGCTGACCAGGATCGACCAGTCCCCCGAATGAATGAACAAGGTCATACCCGGATAAATATGCGACTGCTCCGGCTCAATATTATTCATCCTCTGGATGGCTTCCACCGTAGTTCCGAAGCGCCTGGCGATTCGCGCCAGGGAATCTCCGGAGCGCACTTGATATCTTTCTTTCTCAGGTGCCGGAATATCACTATTGATCAACTTTGTGTTTACCTTACTGATTATTTCCGCGGCTTTTCTCCATGGATCGCTGAACTTTCGCGGCTGATGATCGCGCAGAACCCTGCGAGCCTGCGAGCGGGCCGCGATCAGGTTGCCCCCGTCCAGCTGCGATTCCGCCCGCTCCAGAAGACGGCGCCCCTCGGAAGACAATTCCTCAATACCAGGATCAATTTCCGCGCCCGGCAGAGCGTGATCCTCCAGCTCAACATCTTCCTCGTCTTCAGTCACTTCAGAGGGTTCCGGCTCCCTGTCCAGCCGAGGCGCGATCAGCCGATTGTAGGAACATCGGCCAATCAGCAGCAGAATCGTCAAAACAATCAAAAAAAGAATCAGCTTCACATACCAATACACTTCTCAGACTCTCCTTAATTCCTGTTCCAGATAAGCCATGGATGGAAACCTTTTAACCGGTTCCTTTTCCAGGCAATCCATAATAATCCGCTCCAAACGAGCTGCCAGACCTGAACAAAGCCGGCCGATCGGCACAGCGTTGCGGCGCGGATCCGCTTGAACACGCCTGGCGTGTTCCGGAGAAAAACCGGAAAAGGGCATTTTGCCGCTCACCAAATAATAGGCCACCACCCCGAAAGCGAAAATATCGTTACCATAATCGACCCGTCCTCTGTTCAACTGTTCCGGCGCCATGTAACCAGCGGTTCCGGCCCGTACTTTCCGGCGACGACGCGTCAGAACTTGGGTCAAATCAAAGTCCGTCAAACGAATATGTACAGTGTGCAGGCGGGAATCAGCCTCCACTAAAATATTTTCCGCTTTAACATCAAGATGCACCATCTGCCGATTATGCATGTGCGCCAGAGCGGAAGACAACTGTCGCAATATATCCAAGTGGTGATTCTGAACTTCAGGGTGTCGCCCTGAAATCATTTCAGCCAGACTGCCGCCGCTGATGTAATCAATCACCTCATAAGGAACCAGACGATAAACCCTTTTTCCTCTTGATTCAAGGATATAAGGATGCGGCGAAAGCGCCTCGCGAATGCGCATACCGTTGATAAAACACCGGCGGAAACGCGGCTTCAGAATTAGATCCTGACTGAGTTCCCGCAAAACATAATCCTTCCCTTCCGGCCCCCGGGAAAGGGTTAACCGAGCCATACCCCCGCCCCTGATCGAGCGCACCATTTTTAAATCTTTACGCAACACAAAAGGACTCCGATTCTCAACTCAGCGTCATACGAAACCTTAAATAATAAACTTAGCTTCTATAAACGATATTTCCACTGTAGTTCAATAAATTGCCTCCTGTCACTGTCAAAAATCACCTTTCACAACTTACAACCTGCGATTAACAAATTTTCTGTCCCCTTCCGCGTAAATCCGCGTATTCCGCGGTTAATTGCTTTTAAACCACTAATCCACACTAATCTACACTAATAATGCTATCTCCTCCGGCGGAGACCGACGGCCTTCCGCCTTCAGAGCGTTCAAGCCTACGCTAAGGCTACGGCGCGGCATGACGGCGTGACTTGCCAGCGCGCGCGAGGAATTTTTCCGGCTCGCAGAGCCGCCCTGGAGGAAGCCGGCCCCCCGGCTTTTCTTCGTGATCTTTGCGAGCTTCTGTAAAAATTAAGTTTCATACAAGCCCGGCCCCCGGCGCGATGCGCCTGATACCCTGAGGATGAGACTGGTGCGTCATAAAAAACTTTGTCCCGTCCGCCTTAGACGGATCTCGCGCCTTGTCTCGCACCCTGACACTATCCGTGTTATGATCCGTGGTTGTAGAAAAACGGCTCAACAGGTAAATCTGTGGGTAGGATGTTAAAGAGATTCGAGTGTACGAGTACGTGTACGAGTACGGTAAATGCGGCATCGTTATACGGTTTCGTACTCGTACACGTACTCGTACACGCAAATCTTTCGTCTCCTGCCTGTTACCCCGAGGGAGATACTTAGCCTCGGGCAGCACCTCGGGAGCGGCCGCAGCCTGCCTGACCACTTGGCCGTAAATCTTATTTCACATCGTTACCATTATGGAATTTTTGAAAGTGTGTCAGGTCCTCGCGGCCATATAATGGAGGACGAGCAGCTCGCCTGAGCCACACGAAGAGTGGTCAGGTCCCCGCGAGCCAAAAACAGAGCCCGTTCCCCTGCGAGCACACCTTAATGCCCGCGGGGACGCGGCCGCTCCATTTTTTTTGTGACTTTTTGTGTTTTTTGTGGCTATTAGAAGACTAAGTCTCACATAAACCGCCCACTCATTCATTGTCGCACTTTTTCTCATCCAGCACCACTCGGCCTAGCCGGCCGGTGCGGAAATCAGCCAGAAAAGCCGCGGCCGCCCGCCTCAAGTCACAAGAACCGCCCGACAGTTTAAACCCCCGCCTCCGGCATATATGAACCAAAAGCTCCTCCGCCTGGAACTCGTCAGCCGACGAACATCCATACTTGCTTAGATCCAGATCAATATCATTGCAGGCGGCGCGCCAAAGCAGATAATCGACCAGCAGCGTTTCTCCAAGCAGTTCATCCTTGATTGTTCCCGTCAAGCCCAGTTTGAGTTCGGTCTCCTTATCTTTTATCCTGGGCCACAATACGCCGGGTGTATCCAGCAGCTCAACACCTTCTCTCAGCCGCACCCATTGGTTTCCACGCGTAACCCCTGGGCGGGGTCCCGTCTCCGCTTGTTTTCGCGTTGCCAGCCGATTAACCAATGTTGATTTGCCGACATTCGGAATACCGACGATCATTATCCGCAATGCCCGCGGCAGCTCTCTTCTGGCACCGTCACGCCGCCTTCGCGCTTCGATAACTTTCCGACATTCCGCCGGCAGTCTCTTGACTCCGCTCCCTTCGACAGCATCCACAGCGAATATTGGTGTGTCTTCCTTGTCAGCCAGCAGCCTCCTCCAATGTTCACAGACCGAAGCTTCCACCAAGGCGCTTTTGGTCATTACAACACATCGACACTTATCTCCCAGAAGCCGCAGGAACTCAGGATTGCGCGAGGTAAATGGTATCCTGGCATCGCGCAATTCAATTACCAAGTCCACCAGACTTAACGCTTCTTTAATCTTTCGACCGGCTTTCAACATATGGCCGGGATACCAGCCGGTCAAAGGAAGATGACTGAATGGTGAATTTCTCTTGATCATAAAATATTTCTGGCTCTTTCTCAAAAACGAATGGGATGCTAATAGTTTTTCCTAAAATTTTGTGGGTAACAACTCTGTCACGATCAATGCATCATTTCTGAATGTGATATTGAAACAGGCTGCCCACTCAATTTGAAAAGGAATAAACTGTCTTTTATAAATATAGATTTGCAAATTCACAACGCCTATAATATAGTAATAACCAGTTGTAATTGAAAATGTCAAAACAAGAAACTTGAGGAGATTTACACCATGAATGAAGAAAAGAACCTTTCGGAAGAACAGTCATTAACGCGGTCAACGGCAAAACGGAACGTCTGCCGGTGATCGGCGGTTATGATATAATAAAATAAGGAGCCTTAACCATGGGTAAAAAATTTTTCCTCGGCTGTTTCGGAATCATCGCCCTGGTGATAGTCGCCGTCGTCATCCTGGCCTATTCCCTGGTTTACCGTCCTCTGCAGGCTGGACTTGCCAGTTTGGAAGATATTCATAAAGCCAATGAAAGAATAGAAAACCAGGAGGTTTACGAGCCGCCGGAAGAAGGTGAACTGACACCTGAACAGGTGGCAAGATTCACGGCGGCGCAAAGGAAAATCAACCAGCGCCTGGAAGAAAGAATCTCTGAACTCCAGGAAAAGTATGAAGACCTGAGCGAAGAATGGGAAACCCGGGATCCGGGCATCCGGGAAGTCATGACCGCCTGGGGAGACGTCCTGCGGCTCTACGCCGATGCCAAAGAAATCCAGGTGGACGCGCTGAACGAACAGGACTTCTCACTTTCCGAGTATGAGTTTGTCCGCTCCGCCTTTTACCAGGCACTGGGGCTGGAACTTCTCCCTTATCGGATTGACGCCATAGCCGAAGCCGCCGGAGAACGCCGATCAATGCTGGACATGGATAAATTGGCGGACCTGGAGCAATTTGAAAGGGAAACCCGCGATATCTCCGAACAAGCTCAGGAAAATAACCGGGAACTGGCTTCAGAATACTCCGAGGAAGCCGAAGAATGGCTTTTCTTCGCCTGGTGGGGGCTGTGACGCGGATCAAACTATGGCAATTGAGGCAGACGCTTTGCATAAGCTTGTTCCTCGGTGCGTCAAGGCTGATATCTCAAGAAAGAAATAATAATGAATATTGAATGCTGATTTTCGGACAGACCAGGCAGCTCAACTTCAAAATTCACCATTCATTATTCAACATTCGAAATTGAGCTGCTATACCAAAGCGGTGATCCGCCTGAGGCGAACACCGCACTCCGAAAGAGCCTTCGGCGCGGTGTCTTGAACTGATGCGAAGCATCCTTGGAGTGCGGCGGCCCGGCGCCGCTTTAAGATAGTTGCGAAGTCTCACATAAGCCCGAGCACTGGCGCAAAGCGCCTGATACACCGAAGGTGAGACTTATTGAATGGTTTCTGGTGTCAGGTTTCTCCTGACACTTGAACACTGAAACCGCGAGTCTAATACAAGCCCCGCCACCGGGCGCCTTGCGCGCCCGGGGCGATGTTCACCGGCTAATCACTGTCCCCGCCCCCCTCTTTTTCCGCCGTCGCTTGACGGCGGAAAAAGAAGAGAGTTAGGGCGGTGCATTTAGCCATTGAACATATTCACCCGCCTGACGAGCAGGCGGGGGTCTTTTTTGTGCCTTTTTGTGTTTTTTGTGGCCATTAAAATATTATGAATAACAAAGGTTCATTTATGCAGAATATCAATCCGAATCGCTTCCTTGCCAGTTACAGTTCTCGTTTTTCGTTCCTCATAACCGTAATTTTCACTTGCCTGTCTGTAAGTTCCTTTCCCGCCAGCGGCATACTCCCTGAAACCGAGACGGATGCCAGTATTCAGGCTGACTCTTACGACTTTGATGAAGCCAGCGGTGTCGCCAGCGCCAGCGGAGATGTGCGTTTGGAATACGGCGGCTTGATTCTACTCGCCGATGTCCTGAGTTATAATCCTGAAAAGGGCGAAATCAGAGCGAAGGGTAATGTCGCACTGAAAACCGTTGAAGAGCGAGTCACTGAAGAAGAAGATTTCCACTGGCAAACCGAAGAACTTTGGGGGAACCTCCACGACGGTCATTTCCATAGCGTGAGCTATTCGCTCAGGCACGGCGAAGTTTACCTGCGCGGCCCGTGGGCGGAATACACGCCCGATGAGAGTTTCCGCCTGCACTCGGCTCAACTCAGCACTTGCGAGCACCTGCTGGACGACACGAAAACCACTCATTTCCTAGTGCAAACCCGGGAAACCAGTTATTCCAGGCCGGAGCGAAGATTCCGCATGATTCACTCCATCCTGAAAATCGGGCCGCTGCCGATCTTTTACTGGCCTCTTATCTCCTGGCACAGGGACTGGGACATGGAGGACATCTCCCTGCAGGCGGGGCATAAAAGCGACTGGGGCGCTTTTCTGATAGCCAGCCGGCGCTGGCGTCTGACTGACAACATAACCGCCACTCTCGGAGCCGAATACCGCACCAAGCGCGGACTGGCCCTCGCTCTCGGGTCACGCATAACCGGCGATAACTATAACAGTGACATCCTGTTATACGGCATGCGTGATCAAAGCCCGCCGGAAACCGAGCCCGGCTTCAACCGCAGATTCAGAAGTGAAGAAGACCGGTACCGAATGCGTTTCTCGCATCTGCATAACCTGTATGAGGGCTGGACACTTCGCCTGCAGGCGGACAAACTTAGCGACATAGACATGCTGGAGGAATGGTTTGAAAGTGAATTCGATGAGCGCCCACAGCCCCGTTCTTTCGCCGACCTGCGTTACCAAGGAGAGGTATATGATTTTTCCATCCTGGCCCGACCGCGCATCAACGATTTTTACACCGTTGTGGAAAGAATGCCTGAACTGCGTTTAGAGTTTCCTCGCCAGCCGCTTTTCGATACCCCATTTTATTATCAAAGCGATTCCAGCCTGGCCCGACTGCGCATGCGCTGGCGGGATTTTGACAGGCCTCCGCGGCTGGCGGCTGAAACCGAAGACGCTCAAGAATTTGTCGATCCCGGCTTGGTTGATCCTGATGACTATAACGCCTGGCGCCTCGACTCTCTGCACATGCTTTACCATCCCTTCGACCTCGGCAACGCCACCCAATTGACTCCCAGGCTCGGGCTGCGGCTGACTCATTACAGCCGCTCCAGCCGAACCCCTCTCGACACCGATGACTTGGCCGCTCTCTATGAAGCCGACAACCCGGATCGCACCCGCGTAGTCCCCGAGGAACTGGATGAACCTGTACTCAATTACGATTCGGCCGGAGGCAACGTCACCCGAATGGCCGGAGAAATAGGCATGGAATTGTCAAGAAAATATCAGCGCGCCTGGCCCGACACGCGCTTTCCGCGCCTGAACGGCCGGGGAGCCCGACTGATCACTCGACCATACACCGATTACACATACATCCCGGACCCAACTGAAGACCGGGAAAACCTCTATCATTTCGACCGTGTCGACCGGATCGTCAAACAGAACTTCATCCGCATGGGAGTTGAAAACCGTTTACTCACTCGGCGCATGGCGGAAAAGGATGTTTTCACCATTCTGAGCATGAACACTTACGCCGATTTGCACCTTGAAAAAACCCCCGGCGGCGCCAATCTGGGCAACCTTGCGACCCGCCTGGAGTTCAGCCCCCAGGATAAACTCTCTTTTAACACCACTATGATTGTGGATATGGATCAGCCCCGATTCAATTATGCTCAAGGCCGACTGACGGTCAATGATCTGCTGGACACTCCGGTTGATTTTTCTCTGTCGCATTCCTACAGCCATGACTATCGGTCCACCGAGCTTAACACCATGGGCAATACCTTAATTGATTACCGAGGTGAATCATTGACGGCTCTGGAATTCTCCAAAACCAACGAAACCGCGGCGCGCCTTGATTTCCCCATCGGCGATAAAAACCGAATCTCTCTTGGTCTCAGTTATGACTTCAATGAAAGCGAACCCTCCAGGCAACTGGTTGAATTCAGCCGCGATCTTCACTGCTGGACCGGTGTGCTGCGCTATGAACGTTCCGGAACCGGTTCCAGCGCCCGCACGGAAACCTCGATTATGTTCTATCTCAGCGCCTTCCCCGGCATCGGCGTCGGCTACGGTATGTAACCAGCTTTCTCCCAACTTAATAACTGCTGTTAGTTACCGCGCGAACAGATTATTTTGTTCGGCTGCTGTCAGTTACCGCGAGGACGGATTATTCCGTCCGAATCCTACTTCCATACAAAAGCGGCTATTGACTTGACTGCCCGCGTGCAAATCAGCCATTTCAAATCGATCAGAACAATGCACTCACCCTTTTCAGATATCGAGATTCTTTATTGCGACAATCATATTCTATCAGCCCGCAAGCCGCCCGGAATGCCGGTGCAAGCGGATAAAAGCGGTGACCGCGATCTGCTGACAAGCCTGAAGGAATGGCTGGCACAAGAGTACAACAAACCGGGAAATGTCTTTCTCGGATTGGTGCATCGGCTTGACCGGCCGGTAGGCGGTGCTATGGTGCTGGCCCGAACCTCAAAAGCGGCCGCCCGCCTGTCCGATCAATTCCGCCGGGGATGCCCAGGCAAAACTTACCTGACAATCGTCAAAGGTGCCCCCCCGGCAAAACAAGACCGGCTGATACATCATTTGCTGAAAGATAAAACCAATAACCAGACCGCGGTGTACGATCAGCCGCTGCCAGGCAGCAAAGAAGCGCGGCTGCACTATCAGGTTTTAGCGACAGCGGAAAAATTTTCTCTGCTGCGCGTCGTGCTTGAAACCGGCCGCAGCCATCAGATAAGAGCCCAAATGGCGGCTGTCGG
>PUNB01000063.1 GCA_003552565.1 Lentisphaerota bacterium | reverse complement strand
GTGATCCGCTTTATAGTTCAGGGAAGGGGAGAGAGAGACTGATAGGTTTTCGATTTGCGGTTCCTGTTGCTGTCGCAGATGGAAGTCTTTTATCGTCAACGGTTGCGCGGCGGTCAGGCGCATTTCCTCTTCTTCTCCGAAAAGGGCCAGCTCGCCGGTGAAGGACGAGAGGGCGATACTTGCATCGGGCAGAAGGGTGTTGATGAAATCAACCGGCAGGCCGCTGATGGAAAGCTGGGCGAGGGGGCTTTCGGGATCCTCGAACAGCGGCCGGTTTTCAGCCAGGTCATAGCCGAAGGGCTGGCGGCTCTGCAGGGACAGCAGGGGTGTATCGGTTGGAGCAGCCATTGATAAACTCAAATCTTGTATTTGCATCTTTTGCCCAGATCCTGAGATATCAAAATCGGCCGCGACCAGAAAGGTGGGCAATTCCGCCAGTTCTGATCGATATTGATCCAGTTCCGAACCGGACATTTCCACTTGTCCCTGAGCGCTGAAGCTTTCTTTTTGCGGATCAATCAGGAAAGAGCCTTCCGACTCACCCGTGAACCGTGCTTCGCCGATGTCGGGTTGAAGCAGGGCCGCGACCTGTCGACTGTCTCCCTTGAAATTCCAGTCACCATTAAATTGTGTCGTGCGATAATTGAAATGCAGATTGAGTGTGACGGTTTCTTCTGTATCAGTTTCGCCGGGGTTGATCTTCGTTTTCAGTTGATATTTTTCGCCGTCGTTGTTGCGGACGGCTTTGAGGGTGGCGGCCAAGTTAAGGGATTCTCGCCTGCCGTCAATTGCCACTTCGCTCTGTCCTGTGGATTCCAGACGTACTCCTTCTATGATTTCGGCGGGAGTGAATAAGAGATGCAGGCGGTTTTTAAAAGCGGCGCTGGCAAGCACGGCGTTTTCATCCGAATCCGAGTAATCAATCGCGATATCCAGAGCCGGCGATTTTTGCGGCTGGATGTCCTCGCCTTCAACCTGAATCGTCAGCCGTCTTTTACCCTCAGGCAGGATAACATTGGCATCCAGGGAAAGGCGGTCAATTTCCATGGGCGGCCAAGGTATGTCTTGCTGGAAAAGTCCTTCAAAATCAGCCAGCTGTTCCCAGAGTGATTCCAGTTCCTCTTCCGGGCCAGGCTCTTCATCAGGAGTCGGCGGAGGTTCTTCCGGCTGCCATTGACTCAGATCCGCCTGGATATTGACGGCGGTGATTTCACGTAAATGCAGGTGTCCCCTGAACAGTGTCCGTAAAAGCGAGAAATCGCCATGCAGTCGTTCAATACTAATCCGGGCGCCGTCTTCGGTGACGGTTCCTTCTTCCAGAAGCAGGCCCCTGAAGCCTAGATGCACTTTTTCAATTTGCACATTGTCCGGCAGAAAAGCTTTCACCAGGGCCGTCTGCAAAGCGGAGCTGCTCAAGAATATGAAGGCCGAAAGTATCAGCAGCAGAAGCAGGGTAATAACCAATGTGGAGGTTATTTTCAGCACTTTTTTGAAACTCAGTTTTTTTTTCGACATTGGTTAAGAATCCTTATTTTCCTATGCAGAAACGTGAGAAAATAGTTTCCAGAATATCCGGCTCCACGCAGCGGCCATGGATTTTTCCGATCGACTCCAAAGCGCCGCGCAGGTTCAGAGCGGCCAGTTCCATCCATTCCTCCCGCAGAGGCTGGAGACTTTCCTGCAGAGCATTGCGCGCCTCTGTCAGCAGTGCCGCGTGGCGAGGGGCTACCGCGATTTCAGGGGTTTCCTGGTGTGGAGTGTGCCAGACTTTTTTCTCAATCGCGTCATAGAGTTGCGGCAGCCCTTCGCCGGTTACAGCCGAGGTTTTTATATAATCATCTATCGCGCTTGCGGAAACAGCGCGTGGCTGATCAATTTTGTTAATGATTTTAAGAACTGGATGTCGTGCAAATTCCGGCGGCATTTTCTGTTCCTCCATCGACCTGCCGCCGTCGATTATCCATAAAATCACCTGCGCCTCCTGCATGGAGCTGAAGGTTCTTTCAATGCCCGCGTGTTCAACGGAGTCCCGAGCTTCACGAATACCGGCGGTATCGATAAGCCGGACTGGAATGCCGCGGACATGGGCGAACTCCTCCAGGGTGTCTCGGGTAGTGCCCGGAATCTTGGTGACAATCGCCCGGTCGCGCCCCAGTATGGCGTTCATTAAACTGGATTTGCCGACATTCGGCGGTCCCGCCAGTACCAGCCGAATCCCATGCCGCAGAACTTCGCCTTCCAATCTGGTTTCCTGTAAGGCGTTAATTTTTTTTATAATCAGCTCTACTTCGTTGATCAGTTTTTCAGGGGTCGCGAAACTAATATCCTGCTCGCTGAAATCTAGCCGTGACTCGATTTCAGCCAGGATCGATTGAATTTCATCGTAAAGCTCGGATATCCGGGTGCCGAGTCGGCCTTCAAGCTGGCGTTTGCCCAGCTGCAAAGCCATTTCGCTCTGAGCTTCGATCATATCAGCTACGGCTTCGGCCTGAGTAAGGTCAATTTTACCGTTCAGAAAAGCTCTGCGGGTAAACTCTCCCGGTTCGGCGTGACGGGCGCCGGCGGCGAGTACAGACAGGAGAATCCGCCGGATGGCCATGCCGCCGCCGTGTCCATGTATTTCCACCATGTCTTCACCGGTGTAACTGGCGGGTGCCGGGAAACGAACCGCCATGCCGCGGTCGATCGGCTCACCTTCCGGATAGCTGAGAATTTCACCCAAGGTCAATCGGCGGGGCGGCAGCTGGTTGAAAGGGAACTTTGACCGCCATATTGAAGTCGCGATTTCTTCCGAATCAGCGCCCGACAGACGAATGACACCGATCGGGCCGCCGGCGGCGGTGGCGACCGCGGCGATGGTCTCGTGATGGGAGGAAGACGAGGCTTGGTCAGTCATTCTCCTGTTTCCGGGCGTAAACCATGAACAGTGTGCCGTAAACATCAAAAGAGCCGACCAAGTCAAAACCGGCGGACCAGCGGTCACTGATCATACCGATTATATCTTCATGCGCGACACTTTCCTCCAAGGGCGCGAACACATAATCTTCCATCTCTTCCTCCGAACCTCGGGGCAGGAGAAAAAAGTACACATGCTCTTCAATTTGCGCGACACCGCGCAGACGGTATTTCGTCGTTCGCCGGCAGCAGGCGGTGTTTACACTATCCTGTACTTCTTTGGAATTGGCCGCCAGGTCATCCAAAGAAAAAGGCATAATCTTATGCATATTTCTAATACTCCATGTGGTTTATCAGAACTGATTTATCAGTTTTAGATTCACGAAAAAACAAAACAACGGAAAAATGATCGAGCAAAAAATATAGAGGGGAAGGATGAAATGTAAAGGTGTCGTCAGCAGGAAAAGGGGTTTGTCATGAATCTTGAATTATGGATGTTGATTTTCGGACGGATCAGGCAGTTCCACTTCAAAATTCAACAGGGTTTTCCGGAGAATCTGTGGGTCAAGTAGTGTTACCTTGTTTCAATTTGCCACACATGAAGAGAGAGAGATCAGCGTGTACGTGTACGAGTACGGCCAGCGGCCCATCATTCATCCGAGATGCTCCTCTGCCACGCCACAAGCATTCGTACAGTATCAGAGAGAATCATCTTGCCCACTGGCCTCTGCTATGTTCATAGCAACAATTGCCGAAGCTCTGACCAAGTGATCGTGACATGATCGAACAGTCTGCTCATGGTTTCCCCGTACTCGTACACGTACTCGTACACACAAATCTCTTCATTTCCGCGTCCTCGCGGCCATTGAGGTGTGCTCGCAGGGGAACAGGTTCTATTTTTGGCTCGCGGGGACCTGACCACTCTTCGTGTGGCTCAGGCTGGCAGCTCGCCCTCCATTATATGGCCGCGAGGACCTGACACACTTTCAAAAATT
>PUNB01000205.1 GCA_003552565.1 Lentisphaerota bacterium | reverse complement strand
TCAGGTTTTCCTGCACGCTGAGCACCAAAACATCTTTTTCCGTGGGGTATTTCATAGCTTGTTCCCGTAAAGTGTATTCATTCAACATTCAATATTCAATATTCAATATTTTCTAAATTAGAAAATATTTCACGATCCAGGTCATTTTACAGAAAACCGAGAAGAACCCGTTTTTTTGATCCGCCTGAGGCGGATTAGAGACAAGGTTTTCAGCAACATAAATTCAGGTCTCGACCCCTTCTCGCGGAGGCTCTAGCTAGATCCCATGCGGAAAGGGGTAGTGAGCCGAATTCGTACTGCTGAGAACCTTGTCTTCGACCAACGACTTACAACTTCCACCCGACTACCGTCAAGAGTCTCCTGCAGCTTCTCCTTCAAGATACAGGATCATTGCATGAATCTCCTTCGGCGGAGCAAATTCCCCCGCCTTCAGCAATAACTGCTCTCGGCGCTGCTCGGTCGAAAGAATTTCCCTTTCATCGAGATATTCATTCGCCGCCAGCCAATCTGCAAGTTCTTCAACTTTCCGGTGCCGAAAACGCGGCACCGCCCCTTCCTTCAGCTTGACGAGGAGTGTTTCCGCGTCGCCGTTGAGCTGTCGCGCCAAGGCATCGACATCATCGAGGAATTTTCCCGAGACCGCTTCGGAGCTTTCCAGGGCGTGCCGGTCCACCGGCCTGCCGCGGCCGAGGCGCCATAGCTCCGCCCACAGCCGGGCTATACGGCAGCGATTCAACAGCCGTCGCTTGTCTCTTTCCGCCACAACCTGTTCAGCGGCATTACTGTTCAGAAGTTTTTCCAACGGCCCCAAGTGAACTATTCGCCAATCATTGATCAATTTATGCAGCAAAGACAAATCATCCCGCAGCAGATGAAAAATATGCAGCGACCCGATACTGGCGGACGGATCCGGTGCCGGCACCCCCAGCCGGGCGGCGTACTCAGACGCATCCATTCCGTTCGGCGCCGGCACCTCTTCAAAAGATTCAACAAAATAATCTTCCGGTTCCCCGCCTGCCTCTTTGAACCGCAGCCAAGGTAAGTGAATATGATTCGGCGGCTCGCCGACGGCGCGCTCCCAGCGACGGATATCGGCTGGCTGGGCGGAGAGATAGAATATCTGCCGCCCTTCTTTGCGAGCCGTATCCCAAAGATTACGGGCAATATTATTGAAACGCTCGGGATCGGCGGTGGTCAGGGTTTCATCCAGAAAGACAGGCAGCGACTCACCGTTTTCCTCCAGTATCCCGGTCCAGGCCAGACGCAGCGCCATGAAAAGCTGCATACGTGTGCCGCTGGAAAGAGTCTCCGCTCGCTGAGCCAGCTGCCGACGGGTGTCAAAGGCCTTTAAACCGCCCTGCCCGTCCAGCTGCAAGGAATACTGGTTGTCGGTGTAACGCTCGAACCTTTCGCGGGCGGCGGCGATCACCGCCGGTTCCCGACTGGCCCGATGTTCTTCTTCAATTTCATCTAGCAGGAACCGACCGGCCTCGGCGAACATCGTCTGTTCAAACAGATCAATCATCCGTCCGCGAGCCTGATCCCGTCTCATTCTCTTCTTTTCCAGCTGCCGATCCCGGCCGGCCTGATTAAGTCTTTGCTGAATATCGGCTTTATGTTCATGAAACTCGGACAACCGCGAAGCTTCTTTTTTCAGGTTATCCCGCAAGTTTTCCAGGCCCGCCATATCATCAAGCTCAACCAATCGCCACAATTCCGTATCTTCCTGATCCAGGCGGCGCTGTTTATCCCGCTCGAGATTTTCGGCATCATCTTTCCGACGGCGGATTTCAGAATATTGCGGAAATTCCTCACACAGTTTGACGAGAGTGTTCCGTTCACCTGGCTGCAGGCCGACTTTCTGATAAATTTCCTTTTCGGCATTTTCAACCTCGGCTATCTCCTCAGCCAGCTTGCCGAGCTCTGTTTCCGCCTGCGCGCAATTATTGTCCGCCGTCTCAAACTTGTCCGCCATTTTGCGGAGTTGCTGTAAACCGGCATCCGCCCGGTTCATCGAAAACCCCTCCTCTTGACTCGGACAAAGCTGATAACGTTCCAGGAGTTCAGCCACATTCTTCATTTTGTAATTGACTCTTATTTCTTCTTCCTGCACGGCTGCTTCCAGGCTGATTATATCCTTCCGGGTCTGGTTCAGGCCATCCGCCAGCTGGTGAAACTGAGCGACTGTTTCAAAACCGCTGCCTGGCGCCAAACCGATTTCCCGAGCCAGTTTTTCTTTCTCTTTCTCTTTATTCTCCAGCTCTTTTTCAACCGACTCTTTTTCTTGGCGGAGGTATTCATCGTTCGCGGCCCGCCGCTGTTTCTCCCGCAAGTCAACGGCTTCTTTCTCAAGCTGTTCAAGTTTTTTTTCAACTGTCGCCGGATGCCAATTTTCCGGAAGCGGAATATTTAACCTCGCCGCCCTCTGTTCAGACTCCCTTCGGCTAAGACGCATGAGGTTCAGTTTCCACAGCGTCCACATGATCGGCGCCATTGCCAGAAAGGAAAAAGCGACCGCCGGCCAAGCGCCGCCGATCACGGCGCTCAACAGAGCCGCTGTCACCAGAACGGCGGCGGAAGCACCGCCGATGGCCAGCGAGCGACCGGTGGAAGGAGCTGTCTGCCGCAGCCAGCGCCGAAGTTCTTTAATCATTTCTTCAATCTCCCCCAGCCGCTCTCTTGAAACCTCCTCCTCCCCGGAAACGTCCCGCAGAGAGGACAGTTTCTCCCGCCATTTCCACCATTCCTCGGCCAGGCTTACAGCTCTTTGAGCCTTGTCAGGGGTGACCGAGGGGACTTCTCCAGCCGGCGTTCCCAGTTTAGAGGCGATCTCTTGCTCTGTCTCCCTGGCCGCCCGCAGGTCTTTTCGAAGATTATCCAGCCGCTCCTGAAAGTAACGGACCTGGTTCAAATCGAGCTTCCCGGCTTCCAGCTCAGCCGACGAAGGCGGCTGGTCGCCCAGGGCGGTTTCGCGCTTCTCCCGGAGAGCCTGCTCCAACGTATATTGAGATTTTTTCCGCTTTTCGGAAAGTTCCTCGAGCTTTTTCTCCAGTTTCGTCAGGTTATCCAGCTCGTCGCCGCGGAGTGACTGCATAGCCTCGGGAAAACCTGTCAGCTCACTCTCCGCCTCCAGCCGCTGGCGTCTGGCCTCCCGCAGCTCCAGCGCCCGTTCCACCCGACCGGCGCGCTCGTTGGCAAACTGGGCGTGCTTGATTTTCGCTTCAAGCCCGCTCAATTCCTCTCTTTGGCGCTCCAAGTCGGCATATTCATTAAGGACCTTCCGAAATTCACTCTCCAATTTCTCGTAATTTTCCGCATCTTTCTTAGCAACGCGTTCACTGAAATTGAAAACTTCCGCCTTTCGCAAAGCCGGCAAGTCATATCCCCCGGCCAAGGCGCGCTGAAGATGGCCCATTATTTCCTTTTCCGTTGCTCCCTCTTCGAGGAGATCATGCATGGAAAGCCAATAACAATGAAGAAAGCAGCCGGCGGGGAACAATGGCTTCTCCGCCGGCTGGCCATCCCGAAGCCAGACCACCTGGCCGCCGCTGCGGCTGACCCGCCATAAACTGTTTTCAGAGCGCAAATCTGCTTCCAGCGCCAAGGCGCCCTCGGAGCAGACGCTCTCTTCCTCGATCAGATAACGCAATGCCCGCACCAAGCTGCTTTTTCCAGAAGCGTTAGGGCCGGTGACCAGATTGATCCCGGAACCGACTTCCGTAAGCGTGAAGGCTTCATCAATACCAGGGAGCTGAGTGATGCGTAAACGTTCCAGCTTCATTATTTCTTTTCCTCCTGGCTCAGCAATTTATCCAAAGCCGCGAGCCCCGCCTGCCGCAGCCATTCAGCAGCCTTTTCCTCGCTTATCTGAGAATCATCTCCCAGTGTGCGCCACCAAGGCTTGGCGGCCTGCTCGGCCAAACGGGCTCGCGCCTTGGCAAGCAGTTCCCGCCGTTCCGGGTCCTCCGGTTCACCCTCAAGCTTCAACAATTGCCGCGCCAGCAGTCCCGGAGGGTCGGAACGCCGGGCCAGATCCGCCATATCGAGGGCGGGTTGAATGGAATAAGACAATCTTTCAATAAAAAATTGCGTCCTGCCCTCTCCGGAATAAAGATTCTCCAATGCCTCATGCTGACTCTCGAAGAGCTCCTGAATACGACCGCGCAGATCGCTGCGGCCGGTAAATTCCACCCTCAAGCCGGCAGCCGCCGGCGGCAGTGCTCGAGCGGTCAGATCCCGGCTCAGTTCGTCGATTCTTTTCAACAGCAGTCCCCGGACATCCTCAGGCTCCTGAATGGAAGACACATCGACAGTCAAACGATCCCAGTGCAATGGAGCGATAAGAAAATGTTCAATGGCGGTTATCCTGCCCTTTGCCAATTCCAGCAGCCATGGGCCGCGGTCGCCCGGCTCCCCCGGATCAAGGCCGACAGCCGAGCCGAGATAACCAATGGGAAGTTCCGGTGTCAGCCTTTCAGGAACGTGAATGTGGCCAAGCAGCCAGCAGTCCAGGCCGGCGGACTTGAGCTCCGCCGAAGAGACCGGGGCGTAAACACTGCCGCTTTGATCTCGATCACAGTGCAGAAGTCCCAGGTTCACTCCGGCACCGCGCCGCGGATGAAATTCTCGCAAAGGATTATCGATAACTTTTTCCGTGTTGAAGGACCAGCCGTGCAGGGTAAGTGACTCGGTGTCCTCTTGCAATGTGCAGCTTTCCCATTCTCCTTCCCGCCCAAGTAGATGAAAGTCATCAATCTGATCCGCCAAGCGGGGCAGCACCCGTACATCATGATTGCCGGCGACAGCGAAAACCTTTATTCCTCCCCGCACCAGCCGTCTGATTCCTTCATCCAGAATTCGGTAGGCTTCAAAAAAATCACTTTCCTCTTCCACCACGTCGCCAGCCAGCAAAACGACCTTCACCCCTTTTTCAATCGCCTGCTCGACCATCAAGTTCCAAACAGCCGATGGCCCCAGCTCATCAGCCCGCTGGGACAGCGATTCCGGCAGCCGGCTCGGAACACGTCCGATATGCAGATCGCCCGTCGCCATTATTTTCATTAGAAAGACTCCATAAAATTTCCGGATCCCAGATTAGCCTGAAAAAGGTATTTGCGGACTCTACCCGCACAAAAAAACCTTGTCCCGAATCCGCCTCAGGCGGATCCCGAACCATATTCCATTCCGGATGAAAACATTAATACCAATCAAATTTCCCTAATAATGAATATTGTGTTTCACATAAGCTCGACCGCCGGCGCGATGCGGGCCGGATACCCCAAGGGAGAGACTTTGACTGCTCCAAAGGTCAGAGTTCCGCCTTCAGGCGGCAGTTATCCGGAGGCTTTCAGCCCCCGAAACCCGCCGGGTCTTCATAGGCCTTGCGCCCGCTCGCTGAAGCTCGCTGCAACTGCCGCCTGAAGGCGGAACTCTGGCAGTTTAACGTGCTAAAAAACATGAAGTCTCACATAAGCTGCTATACCAAAGCGGTGAGAGCTCACCGCACTCCGAAAGAGCCTTCGGCTCGGTGTCTTGAACTATTGCGAAGCATCCATGGATTTCGGCATCCGCCTGAGGCGGATATCGCACCTGGGCGAAATATCGATCAGCCTGAATGCCAAAAGAGCGCAGCACTCAACTCCATTTCGGGCGACGAGAGCGGTGGACGATAGGGAACGCGCTTTACTCGTAATCCGCTCTCGACGCCCGCTATCGTCGACCGGCTTCAAATCTCGATTCTTCTGTATTGCTGCCTTCACAACAAGCACGCAGCACCTATTTTTTGCGTGAAGGGTGCTGCAAAACCCCTTTTCGCATAGGCTCTAGCCTGAGGTTATGCGAAAGGGGTTTTGTGGAGTTCGCAAGCTCGAAAGTTACTGTGCGTTCCACGGCCAATTGGATTAAGGTGAAAGATTAGGAAAAAACGGGTGCGCCCCTTAATCTTATGCCCAGATCTTTCGCCTTAATCTCGTTTCCGAACCCTTTTCGGATACCCTCTACGAAAAGTGGCAGTGAGCCGATTTTGTGCTGCTGAAATTTAACTGATTCAGTATTGTTTTAACATAACACAAAATGGACAAAAGTTAACAAACCTTAAGGTTTACCATGTGTCCAAATCAAAAATTCGAAAGACAAGTTATATTATGGATTGAAATGAAAACCCAGATAAAACAACAAGGCGCTAATTTACGGTATCTTCTAAGCTGGCGAGGGATCGGCCCGGCGCTGACGGGCGCGGTTATTTCAGGCCTGCTGCTCAGCAGTGCTTTTCCTCCGCTGGAATGGCACTGGGCCGTCTGGTTCGCCTTGCTGCCACTGCTGACGGCGCCTATACCCCGCCGATTGTCCCGGCGCGTGATGGTCGGCTTTGTTTTCGGCTACACCCATTTCGCCACTTCCCTGCACTGGCTCAATGAAGTCGGGTTTTTCGCCGGCTATCTTCTGGCGCTTTACTGTGCTTTATATTTTCTGGCGTGGTATCTGGTCTTTGCCGATATTATCAACCGGCTGCAATCAACGGAAAGATCGCGCTACTCTTCTTCCACTGTCTCATTCACACGTTTGCGGCTGACCAGCCTGGGAGCCGGCAAGTTTACTCTTGCAACTTTGCTGGCCGCAATTTCCTGGGTCGGCCTGGAATGGATACGCTCATGGTTCCTCACCGGTTTTCCCTGGAATCACCTGGGGCTGAGTCAATGGCGCAACCCGGGATTGATGCAGCTGACAACCGTCACCGGACTCTACGGCCTGAGTTTCCTGGCACTGATTGTCAACGGTGCTCTGCTCTGGCTGATTTTAAGTAATCGGGACCGCTGGCTGAAAAAACAGCGTCGGCAGTTTTCCTGGCCGGTTTTAGCGGCTATTATTGCTTTTCTGCCGGTTCTGTGCTTGATGTATCAAAGCCGCCGACCTCTGCCGAAGCCGGACACGGAAATGCGCATCGCCGCGATACAAGGCAACCTGCCGCAGGCACGGGTGTGGTCACAAGAACAGCTTGACCAGGCGATACGAGTTTATGATCAGCTGACTCGGGAAGCGGCTGAGCTGAATCCGGATATCATCGTCTGGCCCGAAACCGCCGTCCCGGCTCCCGCTTTTTTCAACCGGCAGTACCAGCAGTCGCTCTACAGACTCACCAATGATATTGAAACCCGGCTCCTGTTCGGCAATATGCACCTGGAACGGATTGACATTCCGATCTCGGAAAACCATGAAGAGCAGCCGGAATATAATAACTTCAACAGCGTTTTTCTGCTTGACCGGGAAGGAGAAATTGAGGAATACTATCACAAAGTAAGACTGGTGCCTTTTGGTGAATATGTGCCCTTGGGCAATATTTTTCCCTTTCTGCACGATCTTATCGGCATGGGCCGGGATCTGTCCGCCGGTAGTGAATACACCCTGTTCGACTTGGAAAACGGTGTATGGGCGGGAGTTAATATCTGTTTCGAAGACGCCTTTCCGCAAGTCAGCGCCGAATTTCTCCATCGCGGCGCCAACCTGCTGATGACCCTGACCAACAACGCCTGGTTCGAAGAAAGCGCCGGCTCCAGGCAGCATTTCACCCACGCCGTCGCCCGGGCGGTGGAAAGCCGCAGACCGCTCCTGCGCTCAGGCAACAACAGTGACACGGCGCTGATTCTGCCGAACGGCGAAGTTCGGGATCTGCTTTACGACTCGGCAACCGGTGACCGCTTTATCCGCGACTGGCATATCTACCGGATCCCCGTCTGGTTCGACCTTGGAACTACCTTTTACACGCGTTACGGCAATATCTTCGCCATCCTCTGCACTCTGGCATGGGGTTTCTGGATGGTCAATCGGACCGCTCAAGCGATTAAAGAGAAAATGAAAAATCAGGCATTAATCACCGGCGGCCAGTAGATCGACTAGCTTGACCCTCCGCGAAAAGGGTCAGTGAGTTGAATTTTTGCTGCTGAAAACCTTGTCCCTAATCCGCCTCAGGCGGATCCCGAACTAAAATCCGTTTGTTTTTTATGTTTTTATCAGGAATGGAATATGGTTTGTGATCCGCCTAAGGCGGATTCGAGACAAAGTTGAACTCAAAAACATGCGATATGCCTTTTCGCATACCCTCTAGCAATAATAAATACCGGAAAGTTTCCGCGCCAATCCAACAACCGCGCTTAGGAGAGAGCACCCATGCCCAACATCACTTGTATCGGAGCCGGCTATGTCGGCGGTCCGACGATGGCGGTAATCGCCGCCAAATGCCCGGAGTACCAAGTTACCTGCGTGGATATCAACCAGGAGAGAGTGGACGCTTGGCGATCCGGCGAGCCGCCGATTTACGAACCCGGCCTGCGCGACGTGGTGAATCAGTGCCTAAACCGCAACTTGTTCTTTTCCAGTGATATCCCTTCAGCCATCAAATCCGCCGATATAATTTTTGTCAGCGTCAACACTCCGACCAAAGATTTCGGCGAGGGAGCCGGAGAAGCCGCCAATCTTTACTACTGGGAAAAAACCGCGCGAGAGATTCTCGCCTGCTCTGACTCCTCCAAGATTGTGGTGGAAAAAAGCACCGTGCCGGTTCGAACAGCGGACGCCATGAGCCGGATCCTCAATTCAAGTCATGCCAACCTTAAATTTGA
The DNA here is from genome assembly GCA_003552565.1 of Lentisphaerota bacterium. Classification (GTDB taxonomy): domain Bacteria; phylum Verrucomicrobiota; class Lentisphaeria; order Oligosphaerales; family PUNB01; genus PUNB01. The sequence continues at coordinate 7,928 of PUNB01000205.1, read as the reverse complement.
AGTGCTGTCAAATCCGGAATTCCTTGCCGAGGGCACGGCGATTCAGGACCTGGAGCGGCCTGATCGAGTGCTGATCGGCGGGAATCAGTCAACCGAAAGCGGGCGGGAGGCGGTTCGACAGCTAGTGGATATTTACACACATTGGGTGGACCGTGAGCGGATATTGACAACAGACGTTTGGTCCAGCGAAATGTCCAAGCTGGCTGCCAACGCTTTTCTGGCCCAGCGCATCAGTTCTATCAATTCCGTCGCCGCCTTCGCCGAGGAAACCGGAGCCGATATCACCGCCGTTTCCAGTGCCATCGGTATGGACTCGCGCCTTGGCCCCCGCTTCCTGCAGGCAAGTGTCGGCTTCGGCGGCTCCTGCTTCAAAAAAGACATTCTCAATCTGGTTTACCTATGCCGCCACTACAACCTCCCGGAAGTGGCTGACTATTGGGAACAAGTGATAAAAATCAACGAATTCCAGAAACATCGCTTTGTCCGCAATATTCTGCAGGCCATGTTCAATAATGTCGTTGATAAACGGATTGCCGTTTTCGGATTCGCCTTCAAGGCCCATACCGGTGACACCCGGGAAAGCCCGGCCATCGATATCTGCAGGCAGCTGGTCGAAGAAAAGGCTCTCCTGAACATCACTGATCCGGAAGCCCTGCCGAACGCCCGCCGTGACCTGAATGACCTGGCCGGACGCGTGAACTGCGAAGAAGACCCCTATAAAGCCGCTGAAAATGCGGATGCCATTGCCGTCCTCACCGAATGGCCGCAATTCGCGCAGCTGGATTATCAACGCGTTTTCCAGTCCATGCGGAAACCCGCCTTTGTTTTCGACGGACGCAATATCCTGGATCATCAGCGGCTTTTCCAAATCGGCTTCAATGTTCACCCGCTCGGCCGACCGCCGCTAAGCCACCTTTGAACCAGACACGGATTTTTTTTATGATACCTGTTTCAAGCTGGTACAACGGACTAGGAAGATTCACCTTTCCGACAGTCTTCATCGGCCTGGCGGAACACGAAAAAAAGGCTTTGGCTCAAGCACCGGATCTGTCACCGAAAGAAGAGCAAAAAGCATTTGAAGGAATCGTCGGAGCCGCACGCAACGCCATTCGATCACTGCCGGGCGGATGTTTCGTCGGAGCCGATGTCTGTGCTCCCACAGACAGCCCTTTATTCGCCGATTCGCCCAGCATAATTACCGGCGAAAGAGCTTGGGAAATGCTGCGTTCCAGCAACAAAGTGCGTGCAGCGTTGAATCAGAATTTGACTTCAAGACTTTATGTGCGGCCTTATCGCCATATCAATACCATCCGAGAATTTCGCCTGTTTTTTTATCAGCGAGAACTGAAAGCCATGTCGCAAATGAACCTGCAGCGGCATTTCGCCAGATTCGACAAAAAACATGACTACCTCTGGAACGAAGCCCAAAAACTGGCTGTCAATATAGGGCCATGGCTGCCCCGGGATAATCTGGCGGTGGACATTTACTTTTGCGCCAATGGCGATATATTAATCATTGACATGAACCAGTGGGGTGAGCCAACCGATCCCCTCCTGCTGCGCACATGGGATCGTGAATGGCGGGAAATAATCGGCTTGAAACTGATTCCGCCGCCGATGAAGATGCGCGGCAATATCTCAATCTCATTCTAAAGGAATTTAAAAATGGATATATTCACTTTTGCCATGGAAAAAGAAGAATCGGCTGAACAGAAATATCGTTCACTGGCAGAACAAGTTTCTGCTCCGGGTATGAAAAACATATTCAACCGCCTGGCCGACATGGAGCGACGCCATCAGGAAGTAGTCCAGTCCATGCGCGATCAAGCCGAAACCGAGCTGCAGGCCGACTCCCTGGACAACGTCCGCACCATGTTCCACCAGCTGGCGGCCGACAAAGACCAGTTTCTCGGAGACCAGCAAAGACAGCTGGATATTTACAAGAGCGCTCGTCAGCTTGAACAGGAAAGCGTTGACCTTTACCGGCAGCAGGCGGAAGAATCGGACAATGAAGAACACCGCGAAATTTTCATGCGTCTGATGGAACAGGAAAAGATGCACTACATCATCATGGACAACATGATCGAGTTTGTCATGCAGCCGGAAACATGGTGCGAAAACGCCGAATTTTCCCATATCATTGATAAATACCGCGGCACCGATTATTATCCGGGCATGATGGAATACGACATTTAACCCGCATAAAAGCTATGGACGAGTCCAGCAAAGATTATTCTGATTTAACCCTCTTGGGAGGCACCGGCACTGAGTATCCGGAGTCTCCCGAAGAAGCGCGGCTGGAAACCTTTACAAACCGGCACCCCGATCGGGATTACTGGATCACTTTCGAGTGCCCGGAGTTCACTTCTCTGTGTCCGATCACCAATCAGCCGGACTTTGGAGAAATCACCATCCGTTACATCGCCGATCAGCAATGTCTGGAAAGCAAGGCATTGAAGCTTTACCTCTTTGCGTTCCGCAACTATCACGCCTTCCACGAGGAAACGGTTAACCGCATCCTGGACGACCTTGCAGCAGCCTCCAAGCCGCGCCGAATGACGGTCGAGGGCAGCTTTAATCCCCGAGGCGGCATCGCCATTAAAGTACGTAGCTCTTACCGGGCGGAATAGGGCTTATGTGAAACACGGTTCGTCGTTCATCGTGCTTCGTTCGTCGTTATTGGCGGTTGACGATAACGGCGACGAGAACGGATCACTGGTCTCATAATCGTTCACCGTTATCGTCGCCGATCTCGTTCACCGCTGTTTCTGTTCCGGGGTATCCGGCGCCCCGCATCGGCGGACGGGCTTATGTGAGACTTCGCGTTGTTAACCTTGTCCCGAACTTTGTCCCGAACCTGATTCTAAAGTCAAAAAACACTGGACAAGGTTCGGGACTAGGTTTTATTATTCGTGCGTGTAAAGACCATAAACACCTTTTCGCATGACCTCTAGCATGCCGTACTGTAGCCTTTGGCGAAGCTGGTCACTGTTGCCGCCCACCGTTGACCATCTGTCGCTGGTCGCTAGTCGCTAGTCAGAAAAACTGTACCCCGAAAACGTACACCAATGCCCAATCCAGCACATTCATTGCCGGTGTCATCCCGGTGCCTGGCAGCGCGGCCGGCCCATGAGGTGCTGCGGGAAACAGTCATAACACTGAATCACGCCGGAATCTCCAACAGTGCTAGCGAGGCCCGCTGGCTTTTGCAGCATGAAAGCGGTGTCGCCGACAAAGATTTTGCTGTTTTCCTCCGTCGGCAATGCCCGCCGGAAGTAATATCCAGACTTCAAGCCCGGGTGCAGAGGCGCTGCCTGGGTGAGCCCCTGCAGCATATTCTGGGAACTGTCAATTTTTTCGGTTATGAACTGGAAGTCGGGCCGGAGGTTCTTATTCCGCGTCAGGAAACCGAAGTACTGGTTGAAACAGCACTGCGCCTTTACCCGGGTTCCGGCATGATCTGTGATCTTTGCACCGGCTCCGGCGCCGTCGCCATAGCAATGTCTCTGGAGCTGGATAAAAAACCTTTCATGGCGGCGGGCGATATCTCCTGGAGCGCCCTCACCTGCGCCCGGAAAAATCAGAAGCACCATCAAGTTGACAACCTGAGCCTGTTTCAAGGTGATCTCGCCGAAGCGTTCCGACCCGACCGAGGTTTCACTTTAATCACCGCCAATCCTCCCTATATTAGCGCCGAGGAATATGCTGGATTGCCGGCGGAGGTACGGAATTATGATCCGCCCATCAGTTTAATTGCCAAGGACAACGGTCTGGCCATGCTCCGGCGGACAGCTGCTGAGGCCATGCGTTTACTAAAACCCGGCGGCTGGCTGGTCTGTGAAATCGGAGAAAATCAGAAAGAAGCAATGGCAGAGATACTGGTGACCGCCGGCTTTAACAACACGGAAATACTCCCCGACCTCAGCGGCCGGCCGAGAATCGCTATAGCGCAAAAAATTCGGTGTGTCTCAGGATGTATATATTAGAAAGCAAATGACAATAAAAGTCAGAGGAACTTAATGATCAATAAAACGCAACTCCATCTGGCCCGGGCAGGCATTGTTTCCGATGCTATGCGAGCCGTGGCCGAGCAAGAAAGAAGAACCCCTGATTACATCATGCGCGAAGTCGCCGCGGGGCGCATTGTTATTCCCGCCAATTTCAGTCATACTTCTTTGCGTCCAATCGGTATCGGCCGCGTTTTGAAAACAAAAATCAACGCCAATATCGGTAATTCCTCTATGCACAGCGAAGCTGACTCCGAACTGAGGAAGCTGCAAACCGCCCTTGAATACGGCGCTGACACAGTCATGGACCTGAGCACCGGCAAAGGTATCCGGCACATTCGCCAGCTGATTATGGAGCGGAGCCCGGCGCCGATCGGCACGGTGCCGCTATACCAGGCGGCCGCCGAACTGGAGGACATCCGCCAGTTGACACCGCAAACACTGCTTTCCGTGATCGCCGAACAGGCGGCCCAAGGTGTCGATTATATGACCATCCACGCCGGTCTTCTGCGAGAACACCTGGATGCCGCCGCCGGCCGCCTCCTAGGAATCGTCAGCCGCGGAGGAGCGCTGACCGCCAGCTGGATGAAGCAGCACCAGATGGAAAATCCAGCCTACTCGCATTTCGATAAAATTCTCGACATCTGCCGACAGCATGACGTAACCCTCTCTCTCGGCGACGGGCTGCGCCCAGGTTGTCTAGCCGATGCCTCCGACGCGGCCCAGTTCGCTGAACTCTCGGTCCTCGGGGAGCTGGCCCGGCGCTGTCGCGAAGCGGAGGTGCAGGTGATGATCGAAGGTCCCGGACATATACCGCTGGATGAGATAAAAATGAATATGGAACGGGAAAGGGAATTATGCGATGACGCCCCCTTTTACATTCTCGGCCCGGTGGTCGCCGACTGCGCCCCCGGCTACGATCATATCACCGCCGCCATCGGCGGCGCCGTCGGCGCCGCGCACGGCGCCGCCATGATCTGTTATGTCACTCCGCGAGAACACCTGGGACTGCCAAATGACCAGGATGTACGTGAAGGCGTGATCGCCTGTAAAATCGCCGCCCACGCCGCCGACATAGCCAAAAAAGTTCCCGGCAGCCGGGAAAGGGACGATCAGATTTCCCAAGCCCGCGCCGATTTCGACTGGCAGCGACAGTTCAGCCTGGCTCTGGACCCCGAACGGGCCCGGCAAATGCACCGGGAGGCGCTAGAACAAAGCCGGAATCAAGGCAGGGAGGAAAAGCAAAACAAAGAAAACGAGAACTCACCCCCCGCCCGCGACAATGGAACCGAGGAAAGTCAGGATTACTGCACCATGTGCGGCCCCAACTTCTGTTCCATGCGCGTCTCCCGCGAAACGCTGGGAAACAAATCGACGAAGCTTGACCCCGCTCAGACACCAGAAGAATCTGAGCGGCAACAGTAAAATCAGAAAAACCTTACCCGGTGCGGTGAAACAACGCATTTTCCAAATATAAATATATAATGACTCATGGCCGAATTCACATGAATTAATCAGGCTAGTCGCTTCACTCCTTACTCTCCCTCCCTCTTGACATCGATTTCTTCGGGAGTGATTTCAATTCCTGTAACGAGGTTTTCGCCTGATTCAGGATTTTCCTGAGTGTCGACCTCTTCGGGAGTGATTTCAATTTCCGGAGCCAAATCTTCATCTAATTCCAGTTCTTCCTGAATTCGATTAATATATCGCCGGAATTTTTCCTCGAACTCGGCGTAATAGAAGTGGCTCATATAGAACGGCACGGCCACGCCTCGATCAAGGAGAAAACTGCGCTGTTGCGCCGGGTCGATTTCAGGAATGGCAATGCGTCGGCCGACATCGAAATTAGCCAGTCTCTGAATAACATCCGGATCATTGACCTCGAGTATAGATCGTACCACTATGGATGTTTTCAACCGCTCCAGTTCGCGCGCATCGCTGACCATGAAGGCGATTTGCGGCCGCGTCAGCCCATCCAGCCGTCCCAGTTCATGCAGTCTCCTTTCAGCTGATCGAGAGCTTTCGTGGTGTTCCACCATGGTTCGAGCCACGGGATAATCGATTTCCGTATCGGCTTCGTCATGATCAGGCATAGTGAAGGTAAAGAACAGTACATCCTTGGGATAATCCTGTTCCAGGTATTCTTCCACTGAAAGGTCTCCAGCCACATCCCGCAAAGCGCTTACAAGGCGGTTGACTCTGAAACCGGCGGGGTCGGCTTCATCCGGCTCAAAATATATCAGCCGGTCAAGTTTAACTTCCTCGTAAAGCCCCAGTTTACGAACCACCCCGTAAAGCATGCGGTTGACAATCGCTGATTCACCTGGTATGCGATCTCCGGCCACCGACCGGAAAGGCTCCTGCTCCATCAATTGCGGACGTTGTTCAATAACCTCTCTGGCCGCATCAAGCACCCGCGCAATCGCCGGCCGCTCAAGAATAAAGTCCAGGTCGTAAACGTCTTCCGCTTTCAAGGTGTAAGTTTCCCGGAAAAGACGGGTGTCAAAGAAATCAAAAGTTTCGCTGTCTTTCGGCATCACCGGCCGATCCGAAGCTTCCGGCCTGATCACACGCGGAGTAAGGACAATAATAACTTCGCGTTTTTCCTGCACAGTTTCACGGCTTTGAAACAAACGTCCAGCAAGCGGGATTTCACCGAGAAAAGGAACCTTCCTGACCGTCTCACTGCTGTCATCACGTATCAAGCCGCCGACAATGAAAGGATGGTTGTTGCGAATCCTGGCGATTGTCTCCACTATGCGCCGTTCAATAATCGGCGCCACAGGCTCACCGTCTATTTCAATATAATCCAGATCTTCACTTACCTCTGTCTGAACCTGCAGAGTGACCCATTCGCCGCTTCGGTCCACCCGCGGCTTGATATTCAAAATAATTCCGACATCTTCGTAACTGATATCCATTTCCCATCTGTCCACATCCCGACGTTCTGATTTTTCAATGATCGGCACCTGTTTCATGATTTCGATTTTGGCGTGCCGATTATCCAGAGTCAGCACCGAAGGCGCCGACAATACCTCCGCCACCTGATCCCTGATCATGGCTCTTAACTCGGCCTCGAACAAACGACCGCGGGCAACTTCAAAATTAAGATAACGCAGGTTAAACCAGCTGTCACTGTCAAATTCAGCCAGCAAATCCTGGCTGAAATCAGCCAGGTTGTCAGCACTTTCACCCTGCAGGGGATTAACTTTACGCCATTGATATTCCAGACCAAGTTCGCGCCTGGCTTCTTCAGTCAATTCCACCACCATCGCTTCGATCTGCACCTGAGTGGCCTTGATATCAACATACTGATCAATGAAACGCAGCAGCTCACTGTAATCTTCAGCCCTGGCGGAGTGATACATAATCCCGATCCGCTGCTGCGGCGCGCCGTCACCCACCTTGTCCAGTGTTCCCGAACCGACCACCGAAATATTCTGGGACTCCGGCAAAGGAAAAACAACCGGCAGATCGTCTTCACTGATAGGGAAACTCGGCTTGCCGGTATTGTAACCGATACTGCTGAGCATCTCCAGGCAATGTTCCGACTCTATATAACTTAACTGATAAAAGACCACCTCCAGCTCCCGAGCCGAATATTCACCAGCCTCAGCCGAACCGATGCCGACGACAAACTGCGTCATAAACAAAAACAGACCAGTCGCTGCCGCCACTATGCGCTTGGCTGAAATAGTCGGGAAAGAGAAATAATTTGTCATCGTAAACACCATGGTTTTGTTTGCTTCGGGGGGATGTCAAAATGGAATTAATTAAGCAATAACCGCCGCCAGGAAAAAAAGAATTCCAGTCTAAAATAAAAGTACAAGCAGAATTTACAAGCGAAAACGGAGTTCCGGAACTCAATTATGTAAAACTTCGTATTTACAGGTGTCAAGGTTCCGGCGGATCCCGAATCCG
>PUNB01000219.1 GCA_003552565.1 Lentisphaerota bacterium | reverse complement strand
CTGCTGGTTTCCTCCGTCGTTCCAGCGGCGCGCCGAGCCTGTTCCTCGAAACGAGACCTCTGTTCCAGGGGGTCGTTTAATTCCGAATACCCCGGGGCGATTTCCTGACCGCCGATTTCAAGCTCAAAAACATCCACCTCCTCGGGGTTGCCCGGACAATGTTTAGCCAACGGCACCAGCCAGGACGGCAGTCGAGTCACAAACGTGGGCTGAATCAGAGTGCGTTCAATGAGTTTTTCATATACTTCATGGGTGATTTCCATATTCGACAGGCTCTGATCCACCTTTAATCCCTCGGCTTGGGCGCGGGCGCGCATATCATCCTTGTTCAGATCGAACCAGTCTTCGCCCATACGTTCTTTCAGAAGCTGGCGATAAGTCACCCGCCGCCAGGGAGGCGTCAGATCTATTTTCTCATCCCCATCCAGCGCTGGAAATTGCCGTTGGCCAAACACATTCTCCGTCGTATGCGCGATCAATTGTTCCAGCAGCTCCATCATACCGCGACAGTCACTATATGCCTGATAAATCTCAACCATAGTGAATTCAGGATTGTGGCGGCGGTCAAGGCCTTCATTGCGAAAATTGCGATTAATTTCGAAGACTCTTTCAAAACCGCCGGCCAGCAGCCTTTTCAGATAGAGTTCCGGGGCTATACGCAGATACATCGGACTGTTCAAGGCGTTGTAGAAAGTCTCAAACGGACGCGCAGCGGCTCCTCCAGGAATCGATTGCAGCATCGGGGTCTCCACTTCCATAAAATCCCGTTCGGAAAGAAATCGGCGGATTTCCCGAACCACCTCGGACCTCTGACGAAAAACCCGGCGTGCCTGCTCGTTCACCATCAGGTCCACATAACGCTGCCGATAACGCTGTTCCACATCCGTAAGCCCGTGCCATTTTTCCGGCAGCGGACGCAGCGATTTCGACAACAGCTCAAAAGATTCCACCTTCAGGGTCGCTTCTCCAGCCCGGGTTCGAAAGAGTTCACCCCGCAGAGAGACAATATCTCCCAGGTCCAGAAACTTGAACCAGGAGAAATTTTCTTCACCCAGCGAATTCTTTTTGGCGTAAACCTGAATCCTGCCTGACTGATCTCTGAGGTCGGCGAATATTGATTTGCCCATTACCCGCATAGCCGTCAGCCGTCCGCAAAGTGTAATTGAAGCGCCTTCGCTGTTTTCATGCTCGGAAACATTGGGGTTCTCAGCCTGCCCGGCTTCTTCGCCGCGTTCAAAACGGGATATGGCTTCAGCGCTGCTTATGGCGCCTTCCACCCGGCCACCGAAAGGCTCTTTCCCAGCCTCCCGCCACTGTCGCAATTTTTCCCGACGCATACGCTGCTGTTCTGAAATGTTCTCCGTATCGCGTCCGGCACCGCTATCTTCCACACTCATGGATATAACTCCTTGTCTTCGTTAACTTCTGTTCAAAACAAAAAACGCGTGGCCGAATTCGCATGAATTAATCAGGCTAGTTCATCTTTGCGATAAATCGCCGCCTGTCGTTCCACTTCGTTTCTTCACTCGACCGTCACGCTTTTGGCCAGATTGCGCGGCTGATCGATTTCACAGCCGCGGAAGCGCGCCATGTGGTAAGCGAACAGCTGGGCGGCAATGACCGCCGTCAACGGCGCCAGCAGCGTTGATGTGCGGGGGACGGGAATAACCTCGTCGAGGTAACTGACCGCTTCCTCGTCGTCTTCCGTGGCGATGCCGATGACCGGCGCTTTGCGGGCTCTGCATTCCTCGACATTCCCCAGGAGCTTGTCTTTCCCGGGAACGTCACAGGCCAGCGCCAATACCGGAACATCCGGCTCCAGCAAAGCTATGGGACCATGCTTTAATTCCGCGGCGTGATAGCCTTCCGCGTGAATATAAGAAATTTCCTTGAGCTTCAAGGCTCCCTCCAAAGCCACGGGATATAAATAACCGCGACCAATAAAAAAGAAATCACGCACATAGTGGTATTTTTTGGCGATTCCGGCGATATGCTGGTTCAATTCCAAAGTTTTCGCCACCAGTTCCGGAGTTCTCTCGATTTCCTTAATAATCTCCAGTCCTTTCTGGATTGACAGCCGCCGGCCGCGCCCGAATTTCAAAGCCATCATCATCAGCACCATCATCTGGGAAGTGAAAGCCTTGGTGGAAGCCACGCCAATCTCCGGACCGGCGTGCAGGTACACCCCGGTGCCGGTTTCCCGGGCGATGGTGGAACCGACCACGTTGCAGAGACCGGTGACTCGCGCCCCTTTATTCATGGCCTCCCGGACCGCCGCCAAGGTATCGGCTGTCTCTCCTGACTGACTGATCGCCACCGCTAAATCCCGAGCGTGAACAATCGGATTGCGGTAACGAAACTCGGCCGCCGGCTCGACATCTGTGCACAAATCGGCCAGATCCTCGAAGTAATACTTCCCCAGCATGGCGGCGTGCAGCGAAGTGCCGCAGGCGATAAGCAGAACTTTCTGAATGTCCGCCATTTCCCGCGGAGTCAAGTTCAGTCCGGAGAGAATCGCCGTCCCTTGTTTAACGTCCAGCCGCCCCCTGAATGTATTGCAGAGGGAATCCGCCTGCTCAAATATCTCTTTCAACATGAAATGGTCATACCCGTCCTTCTCGGCGGCGCGAGCGTCCCATTCAATGCGGGCGACATCCCTTGAGACCGGTACATTGTGTATGTTCCGCAGGTCGACATCATCCCGTTTCAGCAGCGCCACATCATCGTCATCAAGGTAAATCACCTGGTCAGTATGGGCAATAATGGCAGCGGCGTCACTGGCCACAATGGTCTCGTTATGGCCTAGCCCGACCACAATCGGACTGCCCCGCCGAGCCACAACCACACAATCAGGCTGGTCAAGACAAAGAGCGGCGATCCCAAAAGTTCCCTCCACCTGGTTCAGAGCGCCGCAAACAGCCTGCAGAAAATCCCCGTTCTCACCGTAATAGGCACCGATCAGATGGGCCAGGACTTCGCTGTCAGTCTGCGATTTGAAGGAATGGCCGGCCGCCGTCAAGCGTTGGCGGATTTCTTTATAGTTTTCAATTATGCCGTTATGCACCAAGGCCACTCGACCGCTCTGGTCAAGATGTGGATGCGCATTCTCCTCACTCGGTTCCCCATGGGTGGCCCAGCGCGTATGAGCCACTCCCAGGCGCGTGGCCTGAATAATATTTTCCGGCAAATTCTGGTAAACCTTGTCCGCCAGATCCTGAACCTTGCCCACTGAACGCTCGGTGTGCAGCTCGCCGCCGTCCAGCATACATATCCCGGCCGAATCATAACCGCGATACTCAAGCCTTTTCAATCCGCCAAGTAACACATCAGCAGCATTGTTCTCGCCGATATATCCGACAATTCCACACATTTTTTTCTTCCCTATACTAAAAATTGATTATGGTCGAGAATAAATTTCGTAAAACCCTCCAATTTTTACCGAAACTTCTTCTGTTTCCGCTGAAACATAAATTATCATCACCTGAGCTGATTTCAACTGACAAACGTTTTCATTGTGAACCTGTGGCAAAGAATGATATATCCAATAAATTATACACAGCCCTCCCATGGGTGGATGTGCTAGAGGGTATGCGAAAAGGTATATTGCGCATTCCTAGGTTCAACTTTGTCCCGAACCTTGTCCCGAACCATATTCCATTTCAGATGAAAACATTAAAATCGGGAAAACCTCAAAATTGGTTCTTTTTTCCATCAACACCGAAGACCAAAGCACGCAGGCTCGAACTGGAACTTTATCGACCTCCCGAGCGCGAACGGCGACACCCGTTTTCATGCCGGTCGGCACTCAGGGAACCGTCAAAGCAATGACTCCGGCCGAGCTGCGGGAGCTCAATTTCTCTCTAATCCTGGCCAACACCTACCATCTTTATCTGCGCCCCGGCATTGATATAATTGACCGCTTCGG
>PUNB01000247.1 GCA_003552565.1 Lentisphaerota bacterium | reverse complement strand
GCCAGGATGAGTCCCTGATGTATCGAGGCGGCTTTGTCTCTCTGTTCAGGGTTAAGATACTGATTGCGGGAACTCATGGCCAGACCGTTGGCTTCCCTGACAATGGGCGCCATGAGCAATTCCGCCGGCATGTTTAAATCTCTGAACACGCGCCTGAGCAGCAACGCCTGTTGAGCGTCCTTTTGACCGAAAACGGCAATGTCCGGCATAACGATATTGCACAATTTCACCACCACCGTAGCGACTCCGCGAAAATGACCGGGCCGATATTCGCCGCAAAGAGGACGACTCAAGGATTCTTCGGTGACCCAAGTGGAATAATCGTCCGCATACATTTCTCCGGCAGACGGGTGGAAAACCGCCGCGGCGCCTCTTGCCCGGGATGATTCCAGATCCCGCTGGATGTTTCTGGGATAGGAGCGGAAATCTTCATTCGGGCCGAATTGTGAGGGGTTCACAAATATACTCACCACCGTTTTGTCCGCATCCTTAACCGCTTTGTCAATCAATGACAGATGGCCATCGTGCAAAGCTCCCATGGTGGGCACAAGGGCGATTACAGCACCTTCGCCCCGCCATTTACTAGCCAGATTGCGCATTTCATTTATATTTTCAATCATGTTCATAGTAGTCAGTACCTGTTCTTGTGTGAGATTCAAGGTTTCAGGTTTCAGTGTTCTGGTGTCACGAAACCTGACACCAGAAACCATTAAACAAGTCTCCCCCTCGGTGTATCCGGCGCATCGCGCCGGAGGTCGAACTTATGTGAAACATCGGCCTATTAAAGGGTTGACGTTAATCCGCCTCAGGCGGAACGAGAACGGATGACCAGTCTCATAATCGTTCACCTTTCTCGTCGCCGACCTCGTTCACCGCTGTTTCTATTCCGGGGTATCCGGCGCATCGCGCCGGAGGTCGAGCTTATGTGAAACACCTAGTTCTTCGTCCGCAGGATTACAGATTACGAATTACACATTAAAAATTACGCATTATGACTAGCGACATGCGACCAGCGACTTACATGTTAAGATTTACAATTCACTATTTACGATTTACTCCTATCCGTGGTTTTATGCCCACCCCATTGGCGCAAAGTCATATTGCCATTGCTGATTTCCAGATAAAAGTTCTGTTCCCCAAGCCAGCCGCCGGTGTTGATATATCTTATTCCTTTTTTCTGAATGTCTTCCTGTTGATGCACATGTCCACAGATCACCGTGGAGGCTCCAAGACGACGGGCATGGCGCATGGCGTTGAAGCGCACCAAAAAGCGCATCAGCCAATAGGGCGCCCGCCAGCGCTGAGCATATTCGGAGAAGTGAAGATCGCTTAATCCGAGCTGTATCCGCGCCCGGTGCAGAGCACGGAACAGTCGGATTCCATGCTTAAGGTTGTTGCCCAGGACGTCGAAGCAGGCGCCGTGCAATATCACTGTTTTTCGCGGTTCTCTCAGGTGGAGGTATGGATGTACGGCCAAGGAATGATTACGCCGCAGTGCTTCAGCCTGATCATGGTTGCCTTCAATCCAGACAGTTTCCCATTCCGGGTTGCCGGGAAGCAGTCTTTCCATTAAACGCTGATGTTCCGGAGGCAGAGGTGCATGTGTCGCGTCCAGAGTGTCGCCGTTCAGTACCAGCCGGCATCCTTTTGGCAGAGAGTCCAGAAACCGCTCGAACTTGGCCGTGTTCAAGTGCCGGCAGCCCAAATGGACATCACTGATGACAATGGTGGTTTTTTGGTTCACTGATCTGAAATTATCTGCAGCTTGCGTTTGTCATTCACGGTTTTCACGATTTTTCCGCGGCATAACCTTCCGTCGCGCCGCTGTTTTCTGAATCATTATTAATTTGCAATACAGGATTGAGTGGTCATATTACTGTATCATTACAAATTAAATTTGCATTTGACGGTTTTCCAAATGGTGGTTGTAGCTCAGCCGGTTAGAGCGCCTGGTTGTGGCCCAGGAGGTCGGGGGTTCGAGTCCCCTCATCCACCCCATTTTTTTGGCGATGGCTGCCGGAAGCGGCTGGAACCCAGGCGATGATAATATTTCCCACCAAAAGCAGGCGTGGCTTATTTTTTCTGTTCCTGGCGCTGTTCCTGGCGGTCACGGTGATGATGGTTTATTACTTTCGACCTTTGCTGAGTCGGCCTGACGAAGAATCGTTCGACTCGATTATACTGGAAACCGCCAGCCGTCACCAAGTGTCTCCGTATTTGGTCAAGGCAGTCATCAAACAGGAAAGCAATTTCGACCCTTTGGCTCGCGGCGCGGCTGGCGAGCGCGGTTTAATGCAGATTATGGGTGGCGCGGTTAAGGATTGGGAACAGGCCAATGATCGACGGGTTCTACATTCCGGTATGTTATACAGTCCCCGCTTGAACATTGAAATCGGCACTTGGTACCTGGGGCGAGGGTTGCGGCGCTGGAGTGAATATCGAGACGTTCAGGCAATTGCTCTGGCCGAATACAACGCCGGGCCGAGTCGGGCTCGACGATGGGCTCCCTCCGATCCCCAGGAAGAGTTTCTGCCGCGGGTGGAGTTTGCTTCTACCCGGAATTACATCGAAAATGTTCTCAGGTATAAAGCCGAGTACGTTTCAGGAAAAGCAATTTTGCAAAATCAATAATAAACTTTTCGCCAATTTTCTAACGGATTCATGATAAACCCAGACCTGATTGGTGTAATGCCTTTTCACGTGGGGTCTGGAAAAGCCCGGCGGTTATTATATGCGAGATTCAGAATCCCATCTTCGCGCTTTGCTTAACTTAATTCAGGATGACAACCTCAAGGTGGCTTCTTTGGCCATGGAGGAGTTTCTGAAGCAGAACAGTGAGCAAACGGAAAAAATGCTGGCTGAGCATCAGGAGGCGGCCGATCCGAGGATGCGCGGCCGGATTCATCAGCTGAGCAGTATATCCAACCGCAGACGCCAAAGGATTGATTTCATTCGCCGGGTGCGCTCCCAGGATATGGGATTATGGGAGGGGATGTGCCGGATTAATTCATTGTACGATGCGCGTGCCAGTTTGCGACATGTTTCCAAGCGTATTCGAGGACTGAGAAGCGAGATGCTCGACAGCAGCCCCGCGGGTCTGCCGAAAATCGCCTCCATTATGCGGGAGCATGACTTCACGGTTCCGGAGGGAGGGGATACCGATATTGAACTGTACCTTGTGGAAAGTGTTTTGGCCTCTTCCCATGGCAGCGATATAATTTTGGCGTCTTTGGCTCAGCACATTGCCGAAGAGGCTGGCTGGCGCGGCTCCATAGCTCTTCATGAAGGCAGGTTTATTCTGGTGGATAATCAATGCCGGCTACTAGACCCCGCCGCCGGCTGGCAGGTGAGCGGTTCCGAGAAGGAGATGCTGCACCCCTGTTCTTCGCAGGACCTTTGGCTGGCGGTGCTGACGCGTTTGTTCTCCATTGCCCTGACCGAGGGGCATTTAAGGGATATACATCATTTCGGATCATTGCTTGCCGCCTTGAACGGCGGTGATATTTCGGCGCTGCCGTCCCCGCTGGGAAAGATGTAAGCATAAAAATCTTAACGCAGGAGATTCAATTTTGAAAGAACAATATCTTCAAACAGCTTTAACGAAAGTCGAAGATCCGCGTCTGTTAATCAACGGCGCCGCGGTTCGAGCGAAAGAACTGGCACGCGGCGGCCGGCCGTTGATCGCCATTTCGCCGGGGGAATCAGTTGAATGGCTGGACATCGCCCTCCGGGAAATTGCCGAGGAGAAAATCCAGATTCTTCCTGCCTCATGATATGAGGTCCATGGAAGGGGGCCGAATTTCAAAAAACCTTCTCCGTTTGTGAGCAGACTGCGTTCTTCGGGGGAAATCAGTCCAGAATGCGCAATTGTCTTTCCAGCAGCTGCTCGCGTTTTTCTTTCCTCTTTTCCAGTTCTTGACGCATGTTCTCCAGTTTTTCGGTCATTT
>PUNB01000204.1 GCA_003552565.1 Lentisphaerota bacterium | reverse complement strand
CACCTTGTCTGGTTTTCTTTCGATTCCTCATTTTTTGGACTAAGTGCGAGACAAGGTGCGAGACAAGGTGAGCACAAAATTAGGCCTCAACCCCTTTTCGCGGAGGGTCTAGTCTGAATTAAACCCATGTAATTATTAAACAAAAATATTGAAAGGCACATTAATGAATACCTACAAGATCGCGATATTGCCGGGAGACGGCACTGGGCCGGAAGTGGTGAATGAGGGAATTAAAGTACTTCAGGCGGCCGCCTCAAAGTTTGATTTTAAGCTGGAAACGGAAACTTTTGATTTTGGCGGTGACAGATATCTGGCGACTGGCGAAGTGCTGCCTGAAAACGCCTCTGAAGAGCTGCGGCAGTTTGACGCTATTTACCTTGGCGCTATCGGCCATCCTGATGTCAGGCCGGGAATTCTGGAAAAAGGCATTCTATTGCGTCTGCGCTTTGAGCTGGACCAGTACATCAACCTGCGACCGGTGGTCCTTTATCCCGGCGTGGAGACACCTTTGGCGGATAAGAAACCGGAAGACATTGATTACGTGGTTGTGCGCGAAAACACCGGCGGTTTATACACCGGCATAGGCGGTATCAGCATGAAAGACACACCGCATGAAATGGCGGTGCAGTCAATGGTTTACAATCGCCACCAAGTCGAACGCTGCATACGCTATGCTTTTGAGTATGTGCGGCGGCGCCACAACAGCGACAATCCCTGGAATGGGCTTTACGACAGTGACAAGGGAGCCGGAAAGATCGGTCAATTGACCCTGTGCGGCAAAACGAATGTTCTTACTTATGCGTTTGATCTTTGGGAACGGGTCTTTTACCAAGTGGCGGAAGAATACCCCGATGTCAAAACGGATTACTGCCATGTGGATGCAACCTGTATGTGGATGGTGAAGAATCCAGAGTGGTTCGATGTGATAGTCACCTGTAATATGTTTGGTGATATAATCACTGACTTGGGTGCGATAACCCAGGGAGGTATGGGTATCGCCGCGGGCGGCAACATCAACCCGGAGGGAGTCGGCATGTTTGAACCGATCGGCGGTTCAGCTCCCAAGTACACCGGCAAGGGGATAATCAATCCTTTGGCGGCAATTGCCTGTGGCGCCATGATGCTGGATGAATTGGGAGAAACGGAAGCTTCGGTCAGGGTTACGGAAGCAATCAAAACCGTTACCGCTGAAAAACTGCATTCAATGAGTGCCGGACGCATGGGATATTCGACCAGTGAAGTCGGAGATTTGGTCGCTTCCCTGGTGTGATTTGGCGTTAAAGAGATGCGCGCGAGACTGTGGTTTATGTAAGCCCGACCGCCGGCGTGAGTCGCCGGATATAGGACATATCCAAGTATACGAGTAAGTGTACGAGTAAATCGTTAATTGTAAGTCGTGTCGCTGGTCGCGAGTCGCTAGACCCCGTCCAAAAAGGGGGTTATGCCCCCGCCGGGCTTGTCCCGGCGGAGCAGCAGATTGGTTTTCAGAAATTTGCATACACCCCCTCCATTTCCGCGGCATGACGGCGACCCGACATGCCGCGGAACAAAAAAAGGTTGAACATTCTTTTATTTGCAATCTTTCGCTCCGCCGGGACAAGCCCGGCGGGGGCGTATGAACATAATGCGTAATCTATAATGCGTAATTCGTAAGACAAACTTAACAGAGGCAATATATGAGCGGACAATACACAGTGGCGGTTGCCGGAGTAACTGGTGCCGTGGGGCAGGAAATCCTGCGTTGCCTGCAGCAGCGCGGTTTTCCCGTTGGAGAACTGAAGGCTCTGGCTTCTTCCCGTTCAGCTGGAAAGGAAGTTGTTTTCAGAGATCAGAAAGTCAAGGTTGAAGAATTAACCGGGGATTCTTTCAAGGGTGTTGATATTGCTTTATTCAGCGCCGGTGGCGGGCTTTCCCGGGAGTTTGCTCCTCGGGCGGTGGAAGCCGGTGCCGTGGTGGTGGATAATTCCAGTGCTTTTCGTATGGATCCGACGGTGCCGCTGGTGGTGCCGGAGGTGAATCCGGAGGACATCCGGCAGCACCAGGGGATTATCGCCAACCCCAACTGCACCACGATTATTATGTTGGTGGCTTTGAAGCCGCTGCATGATTTGTCGCCGGTTAAGAGGATTGTCGTCAGTACTTATCAGAGCGCCAGCGGCGCCGGTGCCCAGGCGATGGATGAATTGTGGCGTCAGACGGGTCAGATCCTGGCCGGGGAAGAGCCGGAAAAATCGGCACTGCCGCACCAGATCGCTTTTAATTTATTCAGCCATGACAGCGCCATAACCGACAACGGCTATTGCGAGGAAGAGATGAAGATGGTGCATGAAACCCGCAAGATGCTGCACACACCTGATTTGCTGGTGGCGCCGACCACCGTGCGGGTGCCGGTGTTGCGGGCGCACGCTGAAGCGATTGTCATTGAGCAGGAGCGGAAAGTTTCCGTAACGGAGGCGCGCCGAGCTTTGGAAAAGGCGCCGGGGGTAAGGCTGGTTGAAGATGCCGAGGCTAATTATTATCCGATGCCCATCGACGCGACCTGCCGGGACGAAGTCCTGGTAGGCAGGGTGAGGGATGACATAAGCAGTGAGCGAGGTCTGGCTCTGTTCGCTTGCGGCGACCAGCTGCTCAAAGGAGCCGCTCTCAACGCCGTTCAGTTGGCGGAACTGATTATTCGGGGGGAGGGGTGAGCAGTTTTAAGAATAGGTCGCAGCTCGTAGGATGATTTTCAGCATCCTCTTAACCCCATACTTCGTCTCACACTTACTTGGTTACGCTTAAACCACTATCTTTATCGGTCAGTGCGCGATCCGCCCGAGGCGGATTAAGGCTAAGGTTCGGGCCAAGGTTCGGGACAAGGTTCGGGCCAAGGTTTTCAGCTGAAACCTGACACCTTAAACCAAGCTGTTACCCACAAAATCTAAGGAAAAACTATTAACAAACCATTTGTTTTGAGAAAGAACCAAATTTATAATAAAAGGTGCTATTATGGCTGATAAAATCAGGATGACCGAGTCGGGATTGCAGGTAGGAAATAATCCGGTGATTCCCTATATTGAAGGTGACGGTATCGGTCCGGACATCTGGGCCGCCTCTGAACGGGTCTTTGACGCGGCGGTGGAGAAGGCTTATGGCGGCAGTCGGGCGATTGCATGGAAGCAGGTAGCGGCTGGTGAAAAGTCCTATGAAGAAAGTGGAGAGTGGCTGCCGCAGGCAACGATTGATGCTTTTCGCGAGTATTTAGTGGGTATCAAAGGGCCGTTGACCACACCGGTGGGCGGTGGTATACGCTCACTGAATGTCGCCTTGCGGCAGATGCTTGATCTTTATGTTTGTTTGCGTCCAGTGCGTTATTACCAGGGAGTTCCTTCACCGGTGAAACGTCCTGAGGACGTGGATATGGTTATTTTCCGTGAGAACACGGAGGATATTTATGCCGGAATTGAATTTAAACAGGGAACCGATGAGTGCGAGCGGTTTCGGAGTATGTTGAAGGATAACTTCTCAGAATCGTACGGCAAAGTCCGGTTTCCTGAAACCTCCGGTTTCGGAGTAAAGCCTGTTTCCCGGGAGGGAACCGGCAGACTGGTGCGAGCGGCAATCGACTACGCAGTCTACCATGACCGTAAATCGGTTACCTTAGTGCATAAAGGCAATATAATGAAGTTCACCGAGGGAGCCTTTCGGGACTGGGGGTATGAAGTGGCGAAAAATGAATTCGGAGCCACGGAGCTGGACGGCGGCCCATGGTGTGTTTTTAAAAATCCCCGTACCGGCCGTGAAATTGTGGTTAAAGATGTCATAGCCGATGCTTTTCTGCAGCAGATATTGACGCGGCCGGCAGAGTATGACGTGATCGCCACCCTCAATCTGAACGGTGACTATGTTTCCGATGCGCTAGCCGCCTGTGTCGGCGGTATCGGTATCGCCCCCGGGGGCAATGTCAATTACACCACCGGCCACGCGGTATTCGAAGCCACGCACGGCACCGCCCCCAAATACGCCGGTCAGGACAAGGTGAATCCAGGCAGTGTGATCCTTTCCGGTCAGTTGATGCTGCGTTATCTGGGCTGGGATGAAGCGGCCGACCTGATCGCTCGGGGCTTGGAAAAGGCCATCAGCCATGGGCATGTGACTTACGATTTCGCCAGGCTTATGGAGCAGGCGGAAACGCTTAAATGTTCCGAGTTCGGTGAGGCCATTGTCAAAGGTATGGATTAAGGCGGGGTACGGTCTGCAGATAGATGCCGTGAGGGGGGATAACACTTAGTCCGATACTCATAGTCTTGCACACTTAGTCGGATACTCTTAGTCTTGCACACTTAGTCTTGCACACTTAGTCTTGCACACTTAGTCTTGCACACTTAGTCTTGGCCGCCTCATCGTATGGTAACACGAAAATACGGGGACGAAGTGTGGGGGACGAAGTGTGGGGGACGAAGTGTGGGGGACGAAGTGTGGGGGACGAAGTGTGGAGAATCCCAGAGATTGGCTTGTACGAGCAGGTGTAAGAGTAAGTGGATATCGTTATCGCACCCGCACATATTCGTAAACCCTGATTTTCTTTCGATTCCTCATTTTTTGGACTAAGTGCGAGACAAGGTGCGAGACAAGGTGAGCACAAAATTAGACCTCAACCCCTTTTCGCTGAGGCTCTCGCTAGTCGCTAGTCAAAAAAATTACTGTAACCCGCACGCGGGCATCATAAGTTGTATAAAACACCATTTTCCCAGGTTTGCCTCCCCCGGCAGAGTAAGCACTAAAAATATCTTTCCCTTTTTTCAGGTGCAGTCATGCCTAGTTTAAGAACTACATCCGCCGCCAGACTTTTCCTGCTGTTCTTTTTCAGTTTGGGCATCTTTATTTTCTGCTCTTTCTGCGTTGCTGGAGAAGAAAGAGATGAAGGTATAACAGAGATTGTCCTTCTGCATACCAATGATCTGCATTTTAATTTCAACCATCGGCAGGCGTTCGAAAAGCAGGTGGAGAGGTATCGGCGGCAGTATGACAATGTTTACCTGCTTGATGCCGGCGATATGTTCACGCGCCATCGCCGTCGATGGCCGGAGGACAGTCTTGATTTTTATGAACGGCGCAGCCGGTTTATGATTGAAACCATGAATGAACTCGCTTATGACGCGGCGGTTCTGGGAAATCATGAATTGGATTATCATGGCCCCCTTACTCGCGAAAGCCTGTGCCTGGCCCGTTTTCCCTTGCTCGGAGCGAATGTCGAGGTCTCAACCGAGAAATTTGACCAGCCTGAGCCGTACATTGTTTTGGATACTGATTGCGGACACACTCTTTTTGTTCTCGGTTTGACCACCGGCGGAGCTGACGGTGTGCGTACTTCAAACGCCGCGGGAACCGTTGAAAAATATCTCGACAAAGCGGCGGAAAAAGATATCTTTGTCCTGTTGACGCACCTGGGTTATAGCCAGGACAAGAAACTGGCGGAAAAATTCGACGAAATCGATGTGATTATCGGCGGCCACACTCATACACATGTAAATCCCGCTCGCAAAGTCAATAACGCCCTGGTGGCTCAAACAGGCGGCCACGTTCATTATGTCAGGCCTGACAATATGCAGCATCTGGGGGCAGTGCAAATCCTGCTTGTGAATGGAGAGATTCAGAAAATGTCCGGCAGAGTCATGTCTTTCGATTCCAGCTCTGATTCTTACCGTTCTATTGAAGGAGTGTTTGACCCGCGCGAATTAATGAACCTAATAAGAACAATGCGGCGAATGAGGCGGTGATTTTTATGAACCGTGACAAACAACAACCAGAAGAGTGGAATGAATTTGACTGGGAAAGGGAACTGCGTTCCAGCGATGAATATGCTCAGCGTTACTTTCAGCTGCTGGAGCGATTCAACGATTTACCGGGAGCGGATGAATTGATCTCATCTTTTCTCGGGGCGGAGGTGGATGATGTCTTTGGTTGTGAGTACGATTGTGAGGAATGCGAGCATCGATGGGAGTGCAGTGACAATATTTTCGAGGGATTGGATGATTCATTTGAGGAACAGCAATACATGTCGGGTCTGGAAGAAGAAATGGAGGAGGGGGATGAATCAGTCGAGGGGTTGTCGGAGAACGGCGGCTCAATTGAATTTGATGAAGAGCTTTTCTTCGAGCGGGACCCGCGTTTCGAATCGTTGCGTCGAGTTTCTCACGGATGGTGTAACTTATACGCGGCTGTTCTGCCTCCAAAGGCGCGGCATGACGGCCTGAAAGTGCTCTTCCACCTGGGGCGGGGAATGGGAAATCTTTCCTGTGGTTTGGGAGAGGAGGGGCAGGAGTTCTCTGCCGCTTCCATTGCCTTTACTAAGCGTGCTCTTGCTCATATAAACCTGTCTTTGGGGTTGATGCGTCGATTGATGCAAGGCCATCCTCGCCTGGCGCCGTTGCTGGGAGCCTTGAGACGTCATCTTTTGAATGCCCGCGGCGGTATTTTCGATCACCTGCAGAAGTGCAGAGGGGAAAACGGGAGTTGATGGATTTAGAGAAATGTCGAAACCGGCGCGCTTGACACCCCGTGTCGGAAGCGGTTCAATCGCCGTTTTCCCCATGTATCCGCTCTCGCACGGCGGCGGCCACCAAAATTGCGTCCCGGATGGCTCCCACATCATGAACCCTTATAATGCCAGCGCCGCGAAGTACTGCGGCGGCGGCCGCCCCGGCAGTTCCCCATATGCGTTCCTCCGGTTTTTCGCGCCGCAGTATTCTGCCGATAAATGATTTGCGGGAAGGACCCAAGAGCAGCGGGCGGCCCAGCTCGAAGAATTCCGGCAGGCGGGCGATGATATCCAGGTTGTGTTCCGCTGTTTTGCTGAAACCGATACCCGGATCCAGTATGATTCTTTCCTTGTCAATTCCGTGCTGCTCGGATGCCGCCAGCGACTCCATGAAATAGGCTTTTATTTCCCCGATTAAATCGTCGTAATCAGTTAACTGCTGCATGTTCATCGGTGTGCCCCGCATGTGCATAATGATTACTCCGGCCTCACTCCGGCTGAGCGTATTCCACATAGACTTGTCATGACGCAGGCCGCTGACATCATTGACAATATCGGCTCCTGCTTCGATGGCCGCCGCCGCCACCTCGGCTTTCCGGGTGTCAATGGATATGGGGATGTCGCTTTCGCTCTTCAGAGCTTTTATTATCGGCAGTACTCTTTGCTTTTCGATGGCCGCCTTTATTTCCGGCGCGCCGGGACGGGTTGATTCCCCGCCGATGTCGATGAAATCAGCTCCTTCAGAAATCATTTGCCTGGCCTGCTGAAGACCGCTTTCCAACCGGTCAAAACGGCCGCCGTCCGAAAATGAATCAGGGGTGACGTTCAATATCCCCATAATTGCCGGACGCTCACGGAAGTCCCAGCTGTGCCGCCCGCAGCGAAAGAGGTGAGGGTTGGTTTTGTTTGCGGACATGTTTGAATATCCTTTAAATTAGACCTGAATCCGTCAAAAAAATTGGCGAAAAGTTTATCATTGTTCTTATCAACAGAGAGTTGTGAAAATAGTAAACTAATCCGACTTCCCGGCTTGTCCATGTTGGTAAAGCAGGTAAATTATCATTATTATGAAAACCTGATGATTCCAAAGCGGATTCAGTACATAAGCATCGCCCCCGGGGCGACGCGGCTGATACCCCGAGTGAGAAACTTAGAGAGTGTTACATGGCCGATTAAGGCGAAAGATCAGGGCAAAAGATTAAGGGGCGCACCCGTCTTTTCCTAATCTTTCCTCTTAATCTTTCGCCCTAATCCATAAAAATGTCAAGTCTATACAAGCCCGGCCGCCGGCGCAAAGCGCCGGATACCCTGAGGGAGAGACTTTTCCTGACACCTGAACACTGAAACCTGAAACCACGAAGTCTCATACAAACACCATTGCGGATAAAGTAAATAAACATGCGTATAATTGAACGGACATTCAGTGACAATCGGGAATTTCCCAGTATCCTGCTGGTTAATCAGCAGCCGAACCCCAGCGTGCCGGAGAATCTGGCCAACATGGAACAGGTGATCGATATCGCCCATCAAAGAGATGTCAATATAGTCATTTTTCCGGAACTTTGCATTACCGGTTACTTGTGGGATGATCCCGATGACCCGAAGGACTCCCAGGTCTGGGATCAGCTTAACGAAGGCGAAAACAGCCGAGTGGCAAAAACCATCAACCGTATACGCGACAGCTTGCGGGATGACGGCAAAGGACTGGAATATGTCTTTTACAACAATGTTCGTCGTCGTGACAAGGAGATGATGAATTCAACTTTTGTTTTACATCCCGGAGTTGATTACACCCAAGAAAAATTCATTTATGATAAGATATTCCTGCCGCCGCTGGAGAGACGTTTTTTCAGTCAGGGGACGGACCGGCGTTTGACCATAAAAACCAAGTGGGGGAATTTCGGTTTTATGGTCTGTTATGATTTATGCTTTTTGGAACTTGCGCGAAAATATGCCCTGCGTGACAATGTCGATGCTATTGTCACTATGGCACACTGGCGCTCCGAAGCGGTGAGGGAGTACCCAATGATGAATGTCATGACCGATCATTACTATGGGTATCTTTGGGATTTGATGAACTCCTCCAAAGCGGCTTACAATCAAGTTTGGAGCCTGGCGGCGAACGCCGTCGGTCCGCATCCGCGCGCCGGTTCATATTTCTGGGGCGGCAGCGGTGTATGGGCGCCTTCGGGAATGAAGGTGGTGCAGGCTTCCAATATAACGGCCGAGTTGATACTGCTGCATAATGTGGACATTCACGGGCAGCGTTTTCGGGAAAGGGATGATTTTGATTATCAGATTGATTTCTCGGAGTTTTACAAACATATGCAGGAAGCCGGCTCCTGTCCTCGCTGCCTGGACTGAGGGCAGCCGGAGCTGGTCCTTTTGGTTTAATGATAATAAGGAATTTTATTTATGGCGGATTTATACAGAAAATTAACTTGGTCTCCGAGTTTTATTGATCCGGACAGCGGTTTCTCCCTGGATGTGTCCGGGGTCGAGATGGATTCGGAGGTATTGGCGGAGCTGGCGGAAAAACCGGCTGGCGGCGGTTGTTCCAGGCTCCAGAATGCACATCGGGAAATGGAACGCATTGAAGCTGGAGAAATCAAGAATCCGGATGAACAGCGTCGAGTAACGCATTTTACTGATCGGCTCACTTACGCTGACACACCGCTCTATGCATCGGTTCAGGGGATGGCCCGTGAGGTTGCAGGGAATGCAAACATTGAATACGCTATTATTAACGGCATCGGGGGCTCGGCGCTGGGACCGCAAATGGCGCAGCAGGCTGTCAACGGCGGCTGCTGGAACGAGCTTAGCGCTCAGGAGCGCCGCGGATTTCCGCGTCTTTATTTTCTTGATAACACGGATCCGGCCGGTATAAATGATGTTTTGGCGGCGGTTGACTTGGCCAGGACTATCACCGTGACCATTTCTAAGTCCGGCGGCACTCAGGAAACCAAAAATAACATGATCGCGCTTGAACAGGCATATCAGAAAGCGGGTATTGACTTCGCCTCCCGGGCCGCCGCCGTAACCATGGAGGAAAGCCAGCTGGATCAGCACGCTAAACAACATGGCTGGCGCTGGGTCTTTCCAATGGCGGATTCGATCGGCGGCCGCACCAGTGAAACCAACATCGTCGGCCATGTGCCCGCGGCCTTGACGGGGATAAATTTCCAGAAGCTGCTGGACGGAGCCCGCGCTATGGATCGTTTGACCCGGGTAGAGGAAGCGGCCGAGAACCCGGCCTATCAAATGGCGCTGGCTTGGTATGTGGCCGGCGGCGGACGCGGAGACCGCAATCTGGCCGTGGTGCCGTACTCTGACCGTCTATCATTGCTGGGTAAATATTTACAGCAGCTGGTGATGGAAAGTTTGGGCAAGGAACTGGACCGGGACGGTAATCGGGTCTGCCAGGGTTTGACGGTTTACGGCAACAAAGGCGGAACTGATGCCCATGCCTACATACAGCAGCTGAACGACGGCCGCGATGACTTTATCGCCGTTTTCATAGAGCCTCTCGAGGACGCAGCCCACATTGAGGTAGAAGAGGGAATCAGTATGGGAGATTATCTACATGCTTTTAAGCAGGGGCTGGTCAAGGCTTTGCGATCCAAGGGGCGGCAGGTGATAGATATTCAGTTCCCGCGGGTTGATGAATATTATCTCGGTATGCTGATCGCTTTGCATGAAAGGGCGGTGGCATATTACGCTGAACTGATCAACGTAAACGCTTTTCATCAGCCGGGGGTGCAGGCTTATAAACTGGCCAGCAAAGGGGTGACCGCCCTGTGTCGGCGACTGCGGCAGTGGATGGCGGAGAGTGAAGATGAATTTTCAGGCGACAGCACTGAATTGGCTTCTTGTATAGAGGCTGAAAAACAGACTGTTGAGCTTGAAGGATTGTTAAACAAAATGGCAGTGAATCAGACTGTTGTCGCCGGAAAAAGAATCGTCCGTGAAACCGACGGCCAGGGCGGCTGGCGTTATCGCCTGGTTCGCTGATCATTTTTTTCGCCAATTTTTCCACTTTGGGAATATGTAATGTGTAATGCTTAATTCGTAATGTGAAATTCCTGGAGGGCGAACGTCCCCGGTCTGACCGCTAAGGAAATCTATATCCAAGTGAAATTAATAATTTACAATCTTCTTTTTCCGATTGCCTTTATTCTTTATCTTCCATTATTTTTACGGAAACTCTATCTGCGTAATGGAATAAGACGTGAAGTGGGAGAACGTTTCGGTGTTTTTGATAGTGAAAAAAAACATAGACTAAGGCAGCTGGAAAAGCCGGTGTGGATACATGCGGTCAGTGTCGGGGAGGTTACGGCGGCGCTGGGGTTTATGCGGCGCTGGCGCGAACGCGATCCGACAGTGCGGTTTGTTCTTTCCACCACTACGACCACAGGTTTTGATCTGGCTCGGAAAAGATTGACACCGCCGGATG
Source organism: Lentisphaerota bacterium (assembly GCA_003552565.1). Lineage (GTDB taxonomy): Bacteria > Verrucomicrobiota > Lentisphaeria > Oligosphaerales > PUNB01 > PUNB01. The sequence goes on along the minus strand of PUNB01000204.1, from coordinate 5,734 downwards.
AGCTGATCTTTTCACCACTCGACTTTTTTCTGCCGGTCTGGAGAACGCTTCAATTAGTGCGGCCGTCTAAACTTGTAATTTTTGAGGTTGAGATGTGGCCGAACCTGATTACAATCGCCGCTAAAAAGGGCGTTCCCGTAGCTTTGGTCAACGGCCGGCTTTCGGATCGTTCAGCCAGAGGTTACGCTCGTCTTCGCTGGTTTTTCCGGCCGCTGTTCCAGCGTTTCCAATGCATCTGTGTTCAGAGTGAAGACGATGCCGAGAGAATTAAACGGGTGACGGGATTGAACGCTCCGGTTTATGTTTGCAATACCATGAAGTTTGATCAGGTGATTGAGCGCAGCGCTGACGATGTCGCGCCATATCTTCGACGGGTCTTCGGGGAAACCGGTGCGGGTGAACGCATTCTGTGGACGGCGGGGAGCACTCACCCCGGAGAAGAAAAGATGCTGCTGAGCGTTTTTCGCAATCTTAAACAGCGTTTTCCCGGCTTGCGCATGATCCTGGTGCCCCGCCATTGCGAAAGAACCCCGGAAGTGGAAGAGGAATTGCGACGCCAGCGACTATCCTGGAAACGTTACAGCGTTTTGTCTCAGACAAACACGGAAAATGCGGACGTTCTGCTGGTTGACACCACTGGGGAATTAATGAACTTTTATGCAGCCGCTGACCTTGTTTTCGTCGGCAAAAGTTTGGCCGGTAATTCCGGCGGGCATAATATCATCGAGCCAGCACTGTTCGCTAAGCCGATCATTCATGGCGGCCGGATGGATAATTTCCGTTTGGTCGTCAGTTTGTTCAAACGGCATAAAGCTTCCCTGGAAGTCAACTCTGAAGAGGAACTGCGGGCGGCTGTCTATGAACTGCTGAATTCGGCGGATTATCGTCAAAAGCTGGGACGAAAGGCACACTCCCTGGTTGAAAATCATCGCGGCGCCATGGATAAAACCCTGAAATATTTAGCTTCCTGATTCAATACAGATGAAGCAGGTGGTTTAAGCGTAACCAATTAAGGGTGGGTTTAAGTGTTCGATTAAGTGGGGGATTAAGCATCATGGGCTTCACGCCTCTCTAAACACTTCAGCATCCTCTTAACCCCACCCATTGTCTCACACTTGCTTGGTTACGCTTAAACCATCTGCTTCGTCGGTATTGGGCATCAAGAAGACCAACAATATACCCACAAATTCTGCTGACGAGGCAAAAAAAGAGTTTTGTGAAACCCTAGACAGAGGCCGTCCGGAAAGGGGGTTATGCCCCCGTCGGGCTTGTCCCGGCGGAGCAGCAGATTGGTTTTCAGAAATTTGAACATTCTTTTATTTGCAATCTTTCGCTCCGCCGGGACAAGCCCGGCAGGGGCGTTCAGCTCAAAACCTTCAACGAACCCTGACACCTGAAACCTGAAATCAAGCTGTTACCCGCAAAATCTAAGAAAAAACTATTAGCAACCCATTCCTTTTGAGAAAAATCCATAAATCCTTCCCAGCAGGGTCGCTTCAATCGGCATGTTTGATCACATTTTCATATTGCTGCTGGTTGACACGCATCGCTTCCCGCACTGAATTCAGCAGTTCCGCGCCGTCTGTACGAGTGCCGGAAAGCCGCCTGGCCAGTGCGGACAGTTCATAATCATCCGTCGGCAGAGTGTGTATCTGGCGGTCTTCGTATATCTGCAGGCAATGCTCCACTCTGCGCAGAAAAAGGTAATTTTCAATCAGCAGATTGACTGTGCCTGGTTCCAGAACTTGTTTTTCTCCAAGCTTCCTGATCGCTTCCAAGGTTGAGCTTATGATCAGTTCCGGTATTTCAGGGATGAGGCGCAGTTGGAGAGCCTGCACAAGAAATTCTATGTCCCGGATACCGCCGCGGTCATTTTTGATGTCCACTCCATGAGAAATAAATGTGCTGTTGATCGACTTCACGGCCTTTCGGCGCATTTGCTCGATGGACCGGAATATTTCGCGGTCTTGCTTCTTTTCTCTTAAGAGGGGGGTCAATTGTTGCATAAATTGCTTGCCTGCCTCGATGTTGCCGGCGACGGGGCGCAGCTTCAGAAGCGCCTGTTTTTCCCAAAGAGAGGCGGATTTGCAATAATAATCCCGAAGACTGTCGACAGTATGGACCAGATTGCCTGACCGCCCGTATGGGCGAAGGCGGAGATCGACTCGGTAAGCATGTCCTTCTGAAGTGGTGCGGTTGAGGCTTTCGCAGAGACGCTCCATCAGCCGGGTGTGGATTTTTAGTTGAATGGACAGTTCAGGATTGCTCCCTGACGGCGGCCGGGAAAGAGCCAGCAAATCGATGTCTGAACTGTAATTCAGTTCGCCTCCGCCGAGTTTTCCCAGTGCCAAAACACAGAAATTGTCGGTGATAACATCAAGGTTGTCGACTTCAGGAAAAGCGGCAGGCAGTTCTTCGGCGGCTTTTTCAAGAGCTGCTTCAGTGATGGCTTCGGCGAGGTTTGAAAGTTCGACGATGATCTGTTCAGTGGATAAATGCAAACACACATCACGGGCGCCGATGCGCAAAATTTCCCGTTTTCGGAAGACACGTAATTGATTCATCCACTCTTGCTCATTCGTGTTTTGGGAAATAGTTCGGCGCAGGCTTTTCAGCATTTTTTCCCGGGAACGTGTTTGATGCAGTATTTCCGGACGGGTGAGCCAGGCGAGGAAATTGCGGTGGCGCGCCAGGGTGTCCGCCAAAAATTGACTGGCTGAGAAGATGGCCAGCAGCATTTCCAGCCGCCGCGGCTGGGAGAGAAGCATAGCATAGTAACCGGCAGGGTCCTGTTCGCCGGTCATGAATTTCTCCCAGTTGTTGAGCGCCATGTCGGGATCCGGCTGATTTCGCAACATGTCGCAGGCCAGTACCGCCAGTCGGGCGAAGGTTTCCCGGCTTTCCTGATCCCGGCACAACTGCCGCAGATTGACCAGGGCGCGGTCGGGATCCCGGTAGCCGGACTGGCCGAGAACCCGGCGGGCGAGTTCATGATTGAGTTTGTCAGAGAGAATCAGGTCGGCGACATTGCCGATGTTCGGCCCAGGCAGAGACTCGCGGCCGAAATGGTGTTCAACAAAAACCCTTACGGTGGCGGTGTAAGTGTCAAAATCGAGCCGCAGCTGTTGGGCGGCGCTTAGTTTTTCGCCTCTTTTATAACCCATTCGGCGTGCCAGGTGGGTGAATTCTTCCGTCTCGGTAGGGGGCAGAAACAAGTCCCGGGCGGAACCGCGCAGCATTCGCAAACCGTTGATCAGCTGGCGAAGAAAATCATAGGCATGGGTCAGCCTTTCCGCTTCCCGGCTGGACAGCACCCCGGCTTTTCCCAGGGCTTCCAATGCCTGGTGTAAACGGGGTGTCCGGAGTTCAGGATACTGGCGCCCGTACATAACCTGCAGGATCTGTACGTCGTACTCCAAGTCAACCAAGCCGCCGGGACTGAATTTGGCGTTTGCTCTGTCCGGGCGGGTTTTTTCCCGAAACTGACGGGCTCGCAAGTGACGCAGTTCATTTAAATCAACCGGCCTGGAAAAATAGACCATTTCATCGCGTAGTCTTTCCACTTGTTGCCCCAGGGCGCGGTTGCCGGCGATCCACCGCAAACGGGTGAGAGCCAGTTTCTCAAATGAGTGCGAGGAGCCTTCCTGACTGTAATAGCGACAGAAATTTTCCAGACTGCAGGCCAGCGGACCGTCATTGCCGTGAGGCCTGAGGCGCAGATCCAGATTGAAAATACCTTCCTGCTTAGCCTGAATAAAGGACAGCGTTTCTTTGACCGCCTGGCAGAAAAAATCGGCGTTGCTGAGTTTTGTTTCCCCATCCGTGAAACCATTGTCGTCATAAACAAAAAGCAATTCAATATCAGAGGCGTATCCCAGAGCGCCGCCGCCCATTTTTCCCAGCCCGAACACGGCGTAGGCCGCTTCCAGACCGGCAACGGTTCGCGGCGTGCCAAAGCGGGAAGCCAGATGCTGATAAACTATTTTTACCGTTTCCTCAATCACCGTTTCGGCCAGCTCTGTCAGGGCTGAGGCAAGAGCCTTGAAGTCTATTTCCGGGGATAGAATATGGCCCAGGTCGATCATGTAGATTTCACGGTCCTTGAATTCATTCAGCCGCTGTTTTTGTTGCTCATAAGAGCCTGCCTTCTCCAGCTCCGCTTTCAATCGCTGACCGAGGTCTTGGGGGACGCGGCCTAACTCACTGTTCCGCAGACGTGGCGCCAGCATCGGCAGCAGCTCCTCATACTGCTGGCGTACAAAGTCTTCCCAGATGAAATCGCTGGCGCCGAGCAGCCGCGCCAAGTCTTGCAGGATTTTCGGTTCGCTCAACAGATCAGCCCAGCGTCCTTGTTCTGGCAGAAGTAAAATATCATCGAGCATTTTTTCAAAGCGCGACAAAGCGCTGAAAGGGTCCGGACTGCTGCCGAGGAAGTAGGTGAAGTGCTTAGTCAGCAGAGCCGCCAGTTTGATATGATTAAGGCGGCCTTGGTCTGTGATTTGAAGGCCGTTCTCATCAACAATGTCCAGCTCGTCTTCGATCGTGTCCTGATGAGTGCGGATTTTGACGTGTTCAATGGAAAAGTTTCGTATGCCCAGTGAATTGCTGAAGGCATATAAGAAAGCCGGCGAGTCCTTGCCGATGACTCTCAGCTTGGTGCAGGAGCCGGATTTGTTGTCGATGTCTATGGTCAGCGGAGTCATGCGCGGCTCTTTGTCAGCCTCTAACCGGGCCAGCCGCTCGGCCACCATTTCGTCGACTTTGCTCTTGGCGCGCACCCGGCGCCGTCGATCACGCTGGTTCTCGAGAATCATGAAAATTTCCTGGAATTTCGCCGGCAGCAATTGGCGCCATTGTTCCATTGGTATTGGACTTGGGTGCTCAGGTTCGCATAGAAATCTGTCAATAATCCGTCGCCGTGTTCGGTTTGAACCAGGTTTACGGCGATAGCGACTGGTACTGCTGTTTTTCGCCGGTGTATTGTCAGCCGGCGCGTAAGTAAAAGCGTCCCCTTCAATTATATTCAGCCCCAGACCACTGAGAATGCCGGTGATGACGGCGAAAACAGCCGGCTGATCGAAGGTCATAATGGAGCATTCAATTTGGTTTTCACCGTTGATGTCGATCAAGAGTTCAACCGGATTCTTCGGGGAGAGGCGGTAAAGAGCCGCCAGGTGGGCTGCTTGGCGTTCTATGGCGAAGCTTTGGCGATAGTATTCAGGCAGACGCTGGAGGAAATCGGCGGCGAAGGCCGGATCCACTTCCGGTGCGATCGCCAATAATTCCTCGACGTTATTCTGGTGACTGTGATTCAATCTTGGAGCCTTTCTTCGAGACTGATTTTCAGAGCTGGCTTGCAAAGAAGAGGGTGCCTGGAAAGGTTTTTATGCCCCTGCCTAGCGGCCATTTCCCCTGGAGCCGCCCGGCCTCGGGCGGTACAAACGGCGGAGGCCCGCCGTCTCCAGGTGATCTGCGGTGTTTCATGCAAGCTCCGCCCCTGCCGCGGCGTGCCGGACACACCGGACAGAAACACATTTTGAACAGAAGATAGCTAAGATCGCTAAGAGCTTGTGTGCAATAATATAATTCTTTGCGTTCTTTGCGGCCTTCTGTAAAATATATTGTCCCCCCCCTTTTTTGTGCCTTTTTGTGTCATGACCACTTTCGGATTTATTCCCGAGCATGTATTCATAACTACATAGGACAAGTGGTCAGATAAATTTTTTGTGGCTAT
>PUNB01000143.1 GCA_003552565.1 Lentisphaerota bacterium | reverse complement strand
GCCGCCATTCTGATAGCCATGGGCATAGTTGATCTGCAAGCCGCTAATTCCCTGACATTCTTCCAGCCGTTCCATCTGCCAGGCCAGGCGTTCACGCGTCAGCCGATCGCCGACCCACCAGTAAAACGGCACCTGCCCGTAGCCGGGCGGCGGCGTGATGAAACCGGGGCGCACATCGATATCATCCGCACGCTCGGGGAATCCGATGCCGCCGTACGGCGCGGGCAGAGTCGCGGACGGGTCACTGAAGGCAAGTCTATCGTTCATTTGCAGGTTCCGGAATAATGAGACATCAATTCACCATGTTTTTCAATTACTTGTCTGGCCTGCAATACAACGAGAGTCTGCCGGTCGCGATATTGCAGTATGCAGGTTTGTGGATGATTACTGACAAGTCTGGCCAAGTTGCCGAGAGTTTGATAGCAACCGAATGGCACCTTGGCGCCACCGCCACGTCCTGAGCCTTCTCCCTGGCAGGTGAAGGTCTGGTTGACCAGCTCATCAGCCGCCACATTGTCACCGGCCAACAGCAGCCGCCTGATTTCCGGCAAAGCACTGTGGGCGTCAGGTCGGTCGGCGTCCTGCGGTCCGCCTGACCACAACGTAATGTCGTTAAGAATGATTCGTTCTTGAACGACACTGCCGAACATCATGCCGCCCAGTCGGCCGTTGCCCAGCGGACAGGAAGCGGTAAAGGCATTGGCTGGCTCGTCGAACAGCAGCTTGTCAGTATAAACACAGGTGTGCATAAAATTCCTCTGGATTATTGACGGTTCATTAATGACGGTCACTTAAAATTGCCGAAGAAAAGACAATGGGCTTCGGCCTCTCCGGTCTGATTTTTTTAGTACGAAATAATTGAAATCGGCGTAGCTTCCTTGGCCGGCTGTATCGTAGGCGGCGAGGCCCAGAAAGGTGCCGGTAAAGTGTAACCCTTTGCCGTAGTCGTCGGAGAGCTTGCTGGCATCCAGGACGGGACCGATTTCTCGCCAGTCTTTGCCGTCCGACGAGGCGGTGAATTGCAGGTCGGCATGGTCAATTTCGGCTCGAAGGTAAACCTGGGCCCAGTCGCCAATCGGCACTTGGCTGTCGTAGAGTTCCTGATAAACGGTGTCATCGGTAGTCATAATACGCAGTATTTTCCCGAGTTTTTCATCGTGCGTCACCTGGAGGAAATAGAATGTGCGGGTATCATACCAGGCCGTCAGTCCGGCCATTTGCGTGAAGCGCCTGGGATTAAACTCGATACAGGTTTCGGCGGCCATATGCAAGTTGGTCAGTCTTTTAGCGACGAGGCTCTGCTCGTGCAGCGACTGTGGGCATTCCCGGCCGTAGAGCCGCAACCAGCCGGGGCGCTCGGTCAAGGACAGCCAGGATGGTTCCGCCGGCACTCTCAATGTTGCCCAGTTGACTCCGAGTGTGTCGGTCTCGAAATCATCGCGTTCGGGCTCTTCCGGCCAGGGATGTGCGGTCAGTTCGGTGGGAGCTTGTACCTCCACGTCCGGCAGCATGGTGCCGTTGGCCAGCCGCAGCCAGCCGTCATCCGACCAGACGACCCGTTGCAGGGCCGTTTCCCGGCCCAGAATGCAGCGGTCGCCGGCGTGCGGATCATTGTTTTCCGGGGGGTGTGTTCCAGTCCGAATCGGACGGCTGCACAGGTGCGCCAGCCACCACTCGCCGGAGGGCGTTTGCAGCAATTCGCCGTGCCCCGCCTTGGCCAACGGGTGATCGGGCGCGTGGCGTGTGGTAATGACTGACTCCTGCGGGTCCAGTTCGTAGGTTCCGCAAAGGTTGCGCGAACGCGCCATGGCAATTCTATGGTTCCAGCTCGTACCACCCTCGGCCATCATCAGATAGTACCAACCGTTGTGCTTGTACAGATTCGGTCCTTCACAAAGCGTGTTGGGCTTGCGCAGAATTTCTCGGTTCTCACCAACCAATTTTTGCTGCCGGTGATCGTATTCCTGGGTGCAGATGCCAGCAAACGAATAATGTCCCGGGCGGAAATCCCATTGCATGTTGACCAGCCATTTGCGCCCGTCATCATCATGGAAGAGTGACGGGTCGAAGCCCATCGAATTCATGTGAATGGGATCGCTCCACGGGCCTTCAATCGCGGGAGCGGTTATCAGGTAGACATGTGGATCCTTGAACCCGCTGCAATTCGTCCGGATATTGGTATAGACCAACCAGAACTGTCCGTCGGCATAGGACAGTGACGGTGCCCAGGAACCGCAGGAATTACCCACCCCTTTCAGGTCAATCTGCGAGGTTCGCGTCAGCGCATGGCCCACCGGATGCCAGTGTACCAGGTCGCGCGAATGATGGAAGCGCACCCCCGGCCTCCATTCAAAGGTGCTGGATGCAAGATAATAGTCGTCTCCCACCCGGATGAAGGACGGATCCGGGTGGAAGCCTTTAAGCACGGGGTTATGAATCATTCTCATCTATATGTTCTTCCATATTCGAGTGCACCGCTTTTCATGTTCGTGCAGTCACTGCCACCTTATTGTCTGCTCCGTCCACGTCGGCCCGTTAACATAGAAGCGGCCGTTGCGGAATTCCAGTGGTTCAATGCCAAGCTGTGGGGCGGTGTCATGGAATTCCATGATATCCTTACTGGTGTCGGGTTCGTGGCCTTCGAGAAGATAGTGGAAAGAGAGCCAGTCCCGGCCATCGGGACCTTCGAATACGGCGCAGTGTCCGGCTTCGACGTAGGGGTCGGGGGTATCTTCATAGACCAAGTGTGCATAACCGCCCGCCTCGGCCTGTTTTTGTCGGAACCGGCGTTTGCGGGTGCCGCAGATGGGGCTGTTCGGGGTCAGTGTCCAGGGGCCGAGCGGGCTGGATGCTTTGAGCACGCCGATTTCATAACCCCGCGTCCAGGCGCTGAAGAACATGAAGTATTCACCTTCTCGCTTGATGACGAATGGTCCTTCGATACCGCCGATCATCCAGTCGGGGTTGCCGCTGTCGCGCGGGCCGACGATCTTCTGGACATCATCGGTTCCGATGAGACAGCCTCTTTCCAGGTCGATCTCCGTCTGCCACAATCCGCCGCCGCTGCAATACAGATAGTCTCGGCCGTCGTCGTCGGTAAAGAGTGAGGCATCGTTCTTGAAATAGGGGCAGAGGGGGCCCTCTCCGACCAGGGTGTACGGTCCGATTATCCGATCGGCCACGAACAGCACGGGTGCATGCCCATCCTGATAGCTGTCACCATGTTTGGGGCCATAATGGCCGGTGTTGACGGTCAGCCAGAAGCGGTCGTGGGCGCGATGAATTTCCGGTGCCCAGAAACGGCCTTTGTAGAAGCAGTCATCCGGCAGTTTTCCGGCCTCGATCAGCCAGGTCTCGAAGTTCCAGTCCAGCAGGTTCCGGGACGAGAACAGGCGCACGCCGGGATTCGGGCCTTTCCAGTAGGGTGCCGAGGTACCGGTCATGTACCAGATATCGCCGACCTTCAGTATCTGGTGGTCGCGCATGGACATCGCGGGATTGTGCGTAATCGGGTTGGTGTAGTGCATTTCGGTCATGGTACCGTTCCTTCGATTCTTCGGCCACAGCCGCAGTTATCCTGCGGGAATTGGTTCAAAAGCTTACGCATATTCTGGTGTGTCGCGTCCTGGATGATCAGGTATAGGTGATCAGGGCCGACTTCATCAACTAATGGCGCAACTTCGTCGGCGTTGACAAAAAACTGGATGCTTTTGCCCGCGCCAGTGATCTGCCGGATCACGTCGTACCACTGGTCCACTTGCCACTTCCCCGCGCCCGGCACCCATTGGATCACCGGCAGCTCGTCGACTTCTAACAGAGCAGGCAGGTGCGGCAGCATGCCGATGCCGTCGAGATGGAAGAACGCACAGTCCATGGCGGCGACGCGTTCGTGCAGGGCCGGCAGACAGAACTGCCGGAACTGGTCAGGCGACAGGTTGTAGGCCACGTTCTCCTGCAACGGGAAGGTGCTGCCGG
>PUNB01000090.1 GCA_003552565.1 Lentisphaerota bacterium | reverse complement strand
CGGTAACAATCGAGGTTAGTTCTTCTAAGGACTTCAGCTCAAGTTCTGGACCTACGCGCAGCTTGGACCATTCCTCACACTGCAGCAGGCGCTTCATTCAACTCCCCTCGACGTCCCCGGGGTTCGCAGGAACTGGCGCCCCTGACTGGCAAAGCTTCAGCAGGCAGCTGACTGCATAGGCTTCGTCATCAGGCCCAGGAATAAGCCTTGTGGGGTTCCACAATCGGGAGTCCAGCTCAAGGCTCTTAGGGGTCGTGTGGGGGCGGTAGCCGAAGGCGGACGCCGTATCCAAATCTATCCCAAATAGCTTCTCGAACTGCTTCTCAGGGGGGTTGAGCTTGAAGAAGTTCGCAGTCTGCGAGGCGGAATCCCCAAGGACCATCAATATCAAGCCCTCGTTGCCGTAGAAATACTCGCGCAGCAGCGGGATGACCTTGGTCGCCAGTCGCTCGATCACTTTCGCGTTGGTATCACAGCCAACAAAGTAGCCATGACCAATGCAATGGTCTGCATCCAGCAGATGCTCGATTCTGGCATTGATCGTTCGCAGAAGCAGCCGGCAATCGATCGATTGTGCATCTGTCGTGCTTCGCAACAGGGAAGGTTCTGGTGGAATTTGAATGAAGTCAAACCGGCGTCGAAGCGCGTGATCAACGAGCGCGATATTCCGATCGGACGAGTTCATTGTTCCGATCAAGTGCAGGTTTGATGGCATAAAAAGACGAGATTCCAACTCTTCTGCGCGGGGGTATTGAAGCTCTATTCCGATCGGGAATTCAGCCCCAACTCTCTTGTCGGAATCCAAGGTTGAGATCAACGGGCCCAGGATTCGGCTGACATCGCCTCGATTGACCTCATCGACGACAATGACGAACTCCTTCCCAGGCGTCTGGAGCGCCCGCCGGATCATTCGGAGTAGCAACCCCTCGTGTACTCTGTAACGAAGTTGGCCCTCTGGCGAGGCTTCGTCAGGCCTATCGTCTTCATCGGCAGAAGCGACATCGTCTGCGGACATCACCGGCCGAATCGATTCGACAAGGTCCTCGTACTGAAGTGAAGGATGAAAAGTGATGAAGGCGCACTGATCCCGGTAGTCGTTGAATTTCTCGAAAGACGCTGTCGGGTTTCCTTTGTCGTCGAAGCCTGGCTCGACAAGCTTCACCGCTTCGCGAACGGCTGACAAGGTCTTGCCGGTGCCTGGTGGGCCGTAATAGACGCGAACTACAGATCGGGTTGAGCTTTTCCTCCGCAATAACAACCGCGTGCCGGCTGCGGCCAGATCCTGCAGCCCAAGGGCGCGAAGAGCCTCAAATTCCTCAAGGCCCCCAAAGGGGTAGACCTTCGCACAAAGGTACTTTGCAGAGGCCGCCAAGACCGCTAGTTCGCTGTGCAGGTCGGCGTTCGCCACCGAGCTCGGCAGAACCTTCACCGCGATAAAAGACGCCAAGATCTTCTTCAGCGTTGTCGTTCGAATATCCTTTAGAAAGACAACGTCTGGGGCAATGGAGACCCCTGCGACCGAGGATACCTGCGTCGGGAACAAGCCATCTTGGTCCCAGTCGGCACTTGAGATCTTGCGACCATACATTGGCCCTTGCCCATCGCTCTCCAACGCCTCCGAGGCGATGTCGAAGAGTAGGTTGGATACTTTGCCGAGCTTGTTGTGATTCTGCGCGTTCTGATAGTGGGACGCGATGCCGACCAAGACCGCGCCTGCCCGTGGCAAGGCCATGAGAACTAGACGCCACCCTGCGTTGCTTCGGTACCGCTCAAAGAGGCTATTCCGGTAAATCCCGATATTCAGGAAATGGATGTCTCCAAGCCAAGTCCCGTAATCCGCCTTGCCGAGGCTCGCTGCCTCGAGCTTGTTCTTGAGGCCGCGTCGAAGCTCATTGGTCCACAGGTTGTCAATGTTCGCCTGTGTGTAATAGTTGAAGTCAAGCTCCACGCCCCACTCGGCGGCTGGGAATAGTCCACGCAGCTCAGTGAGAGCGCTTGCACGCTCGGCTTCGCAGGTCAGCTTGTTGTTTGACCGGAGTAGGTCGAGAAGCGCCATGTCTATCCTAGAAGAAGAAAAGGGGCCGCAAGCCCCTGTTAATTAGATCTTGTTCGTCGTTCAACCGGGAAAAACCCCCGATAAGAGCTTTGCCTGGAGTGGAACCTTTGGCCGCTGCGCTTCTGTCAGTGTCGAGAATTCAGTGGCAGATTCCGCATTCAGAAATTCAAGGAGGTTCCGCAAAGCTAGACCAAGGCCTTCAGCCATTAGTGGTGGCACTGCATTGCCAACTTGCGAGCATCTAGCTACGTCGTGCTTTCGGCGCGGCCCATTGATCGTATACCGGCCATAAAAGTGGAAATCGTCAGGAAAGGATTGGAGTCTCGCCATTTCTCGAACAGTAATGTTCCGCGGTTCCGCATAGTGAATAAACTCATCCGGGTGAGTCGTAATTGTCGACACAACCGCTGAGGCATCGATTAGAACCTTCTTATCCTTCTTGGTGTTGTTTTCGAGCAAGAACGCTTTCGACAGTCGCCCAGCGGGCTGAGTCTGATGTGCCAGATTGTAAAGTGCCTGGATGCGCTCACCATGCTTTGAGAATCGGTGGGAATTTGGAATGCTCCCCGTTTTCTTGCCTCGCCTCATGGCTCGAGCGTATGCAGAAACGGCCTTGGTGTATACGGCAGACTCGAACTCAGTCGAGTCGGGGCACGCCGCCCTAAATCCACCCGCAAGGTCGCCGATGGCTTCCTTCGCAGTAATGTTCTTAATTTCATGCAGGCCCCAGTGCTGACGCACGGTGATCGCTGATTCACTCAGCATGTCAGCGAACGTCATCTTGAGGGTATCAGCAGGCATCGAGCAGTCACGGATACCCACGATAGCCACACGGCGCCTGGCTTGGGGGGCACCGAATCGGCTGGCATCAAGCACGTCGAAGAAGCTAGTGTAGCCCAGAGTCGAGAGCCGTTCGATGACCTCGTCAGCGATAGATGTGCTCTCCTCGCCGGGGCGTGCAACGAACCGGCGTGCAATCCCCTCAACATTTTCCACCAGAACGACTTGCGGGCGCACCAGTTCAACCATGTCGAGCATCTGATAGACGAGGCCGTTCCTTTCGTCTGCCCCATCGCGGCGCCCTCCCACGCTGAATCCTTGGCATGGTGGCCCCCCCGCCATCAATGTCACCGATCCGCGCAAAGACCGAAGGTGCGTTCGAACCGATTCGTCTTTCAGGAGGGTCACGATGTCATGGTTCGTCTTTGGCAGCCATGCAGGCCAGTCGGCGAAGCTGGCGTATGGCGCGCCCGAAACTAGGAAGTTTTGAGATAGGGTTTCGAACGCCATTGGATCTCGCTCGATCGCGAAGATCCCGCTCCAGCCCGCCTCCTTAAGCCCGAGACTAAGGCCACCGCATCCTGCGAAAAGATCGATACAAGAAAGTGTTGGCTCGTTTGGTGTTGTCACTTCTTCATCCTGTTCCATGGGCTCTTTTTTACACTTTCGGAGTCTCGCTCCTTGGCGGAAACGGGCGCAAGCAATGACGCCTGAAACGGGTACTGCTCCCTGTCCAGATGCTCCTTAATCAATCGAACGATCAGAGTTGATTTCTTGTACCCACGCTCGTGGCAGAAGGCTTCAAAGCGACGAGCTTCGTCATCGGGTACAAGCACTGAGATCTTCGTTGGCACAGCCACAGTGACTCCTTGAACAAGGTGGCTACGATTAGAACATCAAAAGCCGCACAATGCAACACAAATGCGCATAAATGCGCATTTGTGTTGCATTGTGCGGTTTCTGGCGGTGGAGTTGCTTCAGATCTGACCCCTCCAAGAAAGAAAATATCAGGAGCCTGGGTACGTCCGCCAGATGCGGTCGTGCTGTCCTGAATCGGCCCCGAACGGACTGAGCGGCCATTCGATGCAGTCGTGCAGGTCTTCTGCGATCTCGGCAATGACCTCTCTCAGTTCCAGCGGCGCCAGCCATAGCTCCGG
>PUNB01000111.1 GCA_003552565.1 Lentisphaerota bacterium | reverse complement strand
GCAGAAAGCCACCTCCAACATCTGCACCAACCAGGCGCTTTGCGCCCTGCGGGCTCATATTTACCTCAGCCTCATGGGGCGACAGGGACTGGCCGAGGTGGCGGAACTATGCCGTTCAAAAGCAGAATACATGAAGCAGCGGCTGTCCGAAATCCCGGGGGTGGATGTAAAAAGAGGCAGTCCCACTTTTAATGAGTTCACCGTGGAACTGCCGATCAACGCGGAGGATTTCGCCGCCCGCATGGTGGAGCGCGGTTTCGCCCCCGGATTCCCGCTCGGTCATTACTATCCGGATCTGGAGAATTACCTGCTGGTGGCGGTGACGGAAAAACGAACTAAGTATGAAATCGGTGTTTACGCCGAAAACATGGAGGCTGTTCTATGTCGTTGATTTTTCATAAATCCGTACCCGGCCGCCGCGGGATCAAGCCGCCGCGGCCGGATGTGCCGAAAGCGGAGCCTCTCGAATCGCAATACCAAAGGCGGCAGGAGCCGGCTCTGTGCGAGATCTCAGAGCTCGATGCCGTCCGCCACTTCACCGAATTGTCAAACCGCAATTTCGGCGTGGATTCCGGTTTTTACCCGCTCGGATCCTGCACCATGAAGTACAATCCGAAGGTGCTGGAGAAAATCGCCGGGTTCAAAGGTTTTTCCGAACTGCATCCGCTGCTGCCGCAGCTGCGACAGGGCGGCATGCTGGTGCAAGGGGCGCTGCAGATAATCCACGAGCTGGAATCAATGCTCTGCCGGCTCACCGGCTTGAGCGGCTGTACGCTTCAGCCTATGGCCGGCGCCCACGGCGAACTCACGGGCATGATGATTATCGCCGCCTACCATCGGGATCGCGGCAACCAGAAGGACGTAGTTCTTATACCGGATGAAGCCCATGGCACCAACCCTTCCAGCGCCTCCATCGCCGGCTACAAGACCGAACCGGTGGCGACTGACAAGGAAACCGGCATGCTCGACCTGCAGGAGCTGGAGAACAAAATCAGTGACCGCACCGCCGCGGTCATGTTGACCAATCCGAACACCCTGGGCATTTTCAATCAGCACGTTCAGAAGGTCACGGAAATTGCCCATCGTTTTGATGCCCAGGTATACTATGACGGCGCCAACTTCAATGCCGTCATGGGGCGCTTTCGTCCCGGCGACGCGGGGTTCGACGTGGTGCATGTCAATCTGCATAAGACTTTCGCCACACCGCACGGCTGCGGCGGCCCCGGTGCCGGACCGGTGACAGTGGCCGACCACCTGGTTCCATTCCTGCCGATTTCAAGAGTGGTGCGCAGAAAGGATAATACCTTCACGCTTAATTATAATTACCCGAAATCAATCGGTTACATCGCGCCTTTCTACGGCAATTTCGCGGTCTGCCTAAAGGCCTGTGCTTACATCATGATGCTCGGCGAAGAAGGGTTGCGGGAAGTCAGTGATCACGCGGTCCTGAACGCTAATTACCTGATGAATCATTTAAAAAAGCTCTATGAACTGCCGTACGACCGCACCTGTATGCACGAATTCGTTCTGTCAGCCCGCAAGCTGCAGAATGAACATGACGTACGGGCCGTCGATGTGGCCAAAGGGTTGATAGATCAGGGATATCATCCGCCGACGGTGTATTTCCCGCTGATTGTGGCGGAAGCCATGATGATTGAACCCACGGAAACAGAGAGCAAAGAGACTCTGGACGAATTCATTGAAGCCATGCGCCGGATCGCCGAGAAAGCGGCGAAGGATCCGGACTCACTGCACCAGGCTCCGACCACCACCTCGGTTGGGCGGCCGGATGAAGTCAAGGCCGCGAGAGAAATGGATCTGGCCTGCTTGACGGATTGAGCGCCACTTCAACCGCATGTCCGGGGCGGTTAAGCGTAACCAAGTAAGGGTGAGACGAAGTGTGGGATAAAGAGAAAGCTGAAGTGTTTAGAAGAGAGGCGTAGAGACCATGACGCTTAATCCCGAACTTAATCGAACACCTAAGCCCCACCCTTAGTTGGTTACGCTTAAAACACCTGCCTCGTCGATATTGGATAGGAAAGACGATTACAATATGCACATAAATCATGCTGACGAGGCTGATTTATAATCCATATCGAAGGAAGTTGATCGCCTAAAAGTATCCGATGAAGTGGGGCGAGTTATATTGTCGGCTGAGTGGCATTCAACATGTGATCCCTTTGTACTGAAAAATCGAGTTCTGATTCCACATAATGGATGTTCAAACAACAAAAAAGGTTAAAATGCTATGCGCTCCCTGAAACCGGAGGACTACCTTCCGCTGATAAACAATGCTCTGGCTGAGGATTTGGGCGGTGGCGATGCCACCACTCTGGCGATCGTTCCGGAAGAAACGGTAATCACGGCTTTTTTAATCACCCGGGAAAAATGTGTATGCGCCGGCTTGCCAGTGGCCCAGGCGGTGTTTCAGCAGCTATCCTCGGAGTGCCGGTTCAAACCCGAAGTGAAGGACGGTGACCTGTGCTCGCCGCATCAGGTTCTGGCCGGAATTCAGGGACCGGCTCGAGCCATTCTCAGCGGCGAAAGAACGGCATTGAACTTTCTTCAGCGAATGAGTGGTATCGCCACTTGTGCCAGAAGTTATGTCCAGGCTCTTGGTGACAACCTGCGCACTCGCATTCTGGATACCAGAAAGACCACCCCCGGTCTGCGCCGTTTGGAAAAGTACGCTGTCGCAGCCGGCGGCGCGGACAATCATCGCTTCGGGCTTTTTGATCGAATCATGATAAAAGACAACCATCGCTATCTTTCAGCACTGGAAGGACCGGATGCCATACTGCGGTCGGTGCAGGCCTGCCGGCGGGCTTATCCGGAATTACAGATAGAAGTTGAAGCTGACACACTTGCAGAGGTGGAACAGGCGATTCAGGCCAAAGCTGATTATATACTGCTGGACAATATGAGTGACGAAGAAATCGCCGAGGCGGTTGAAATGAGCGAGGGCCGAATTCCACTCGAAGCCAGCGGCAACATCACTCTTGAAAGGGTGCATCGACTGGCGGCAATAGGAGTGGATTTCATTTCTGTCGGCGCTCTGACGCATTCAGTCAAGGCAACTGACCTGGCTTTGGACATCAACACGCTTGATTGACCGAAATTTTTCCTTTTATTTCGATTTGCAAATATCCCAAAGCGGATATAGATTACATTATGTTCTTTTATAGACAATTCTCAGCAGTTTTTAAGGAGTTGAAAAATGGCTAACGAAAAAAACCAAAAGCAAGATCAACAGCAGAATAATTCCCAGCCACAGCCTTCAGCCGGCGGACAGCAGAATGCCGGTTCCGGCAATAAGACCCATACCGTCGGCATGGAAGCTGTGCAGCAAGGCGGCGACGAGCAGAAACGCCAGCCGGACTGGGACAAGCAGTCCGACTCTTCCGCTGAAAACCAGACCCATACCGTCGGCATGGAAGCTTTTTCAAAAGACACCGGCGAGCAAGCCTCAAGCGGGGGCCAGCAGGCCGCTCAGCAGGAGGGGCAGGCGCAGAGTGCTTCCCCGCAATCCGGAGAAACCGAAGGACAACAACAACAGGGAGCCAAGCAGGATCAAACTTCCCAGTTGAAAGTTGTCCAGCAGAAGAAAAAAGAAATGGAAGACCGGCTCAAATCCCAGGGAACCATTCGCCTGCGGCAGCCGGGCGGCGGTGCCAAAGGCCAGCAGCAGCAACAGCAGCAGCCTCAAAGCGGTGCACAAGGTCAGCCCTCGCCAGCGGGCCAAACCGCCAAACCGGAAACCGCTCCTGCCCAAGGCGGTGAAGAACAAACCGCCGCGACCGCCGCCGCGGAAACATCTCAAACAGCCGCGGGCGGCGGCGGTGCCAAACGCACCTTGAAAATCAAAGGCGGCGGCGGTGGAAAAACGATGAAAGTCGGCGGCGGCGAGAAAAGTCAGGAAACGGTCAAAACCGAAGGAACCGCCCCCGAGAGCGCAGCCCCTTCAGCTGCTGGAACTTCCCGGAGAGCCGTTCAAGCGCCTGCTCAAAGCGCGGTTCCCAGTCCACTGGGCGTGGTAGCCAACGTAGTGTCCTTCCTTGGTGCCGCCACCGCCTTCACGTTCCTGCTGCTGTATTACATGGATCTTTATATTTAACCTGAATCCGTTTCGGGAATCAGGTTTAAACAAGGGATTTGATGACCAATTCCGTTCACAGAAACGTTTTCACTTACGGTATTGACCACCAGGATCTGATAACCCATGCAAGTGAAAACTGGGATGATTTCGCCTTGGGAAACAAAGGCGATTCCTCCTTGCGAAATAAAATTCTAAATCGACCGATATGGGATTTTATTTCCGACGCGGAGACGATAAGTTTATATAAGTCACTGGTCGAAAAAGTAAGAAAGAAAGGCGTGACTTTGGACTTCCCTTTCCGTTGCGATTCTCCCGATAAGCGACGCTATATGCGCATGCGCATTCAGCCGGAAGCTGATGCGCATGTGCTTTTCCAGAGCATTATAGAACGGGAAGAACCTCGCCAGCCTTTAACTGTTCTGGATAGCGGCATTGAACGCGATGACCGGATTCTGAGAATCTGCGGCTGGTGTAAAAGTATCAAACACGACGACCGCTGGCTGCCCATTGAAGAAGCCGTCCAGAAACTGGGGCTTATGAAACAGCGAGTCCTGCCGAAACTCTCGCACGGCATCTGTGAATCCTGTGGCGAAAAAATCAGCCAGCAGCTGGTTAGTTAGACCCCATCCGGAAAGGGGTTGGGGCCTAATTTTGTGCTCACCTAGTCTCGCACCTTGTCTCGCACCTTGTCTGGTTTTCTTTCGATTCCTCAGTTTTTAGACTAAGTGCGAGACAAGCTGCGAGACTAGGTTTTATTATTCGTGCGTGTATAGACCACAAAACCCTTTTCGGATAGCCTCTAGTTAACCATCTCTACCCACACCTTTATGCTCCCTGCCTTCCATTCTTTCGCTGTGCATGCTGATTTCTCCCCTGCCGGTGACCAGCCCCAGGCGATTGAAGCACTGCGCGCCGGCCTGCGGCAAGGCCAACGTTGTCAAACTCTCCTCGGAGTGACCGGCTCAGGTAAAACTTTCACCTTGGCCAATCTGATCGAGAAGGTTCAGCGTCCGGCTTTAGTGATCTCACACAACAAAACCCTGGCGGCCCAGCTGTATAGCGAACTGAAAAGCTTCTTCCCGGACAATGCAGTCGAGTATTTTGTCAGTTACTACGATTACTATCAGCCTGAAGCATACCTGCCGCAAACCGATACCTACATAGCCAAGGATGCATCGATAAACGACGAAATTGAACGACTGCGCTTATCCGCCACCAGCTCTTTACTGGAAAGGCGCGACGTGATCGTGGTCACCAGTGTTTCCTGCATCTACGGCCTGGGCTCTCCTGAAGATGTCAACGCCATGCAGCTGCGAGTTAGTACTGGAGAAGAAAAGGAGCGCGATCAGCTGCTGCGGGCGCTTGTCGACATGCAGTACGAACGCAATGATGTGGCGCCTGAGCGAGGATGTTTCCGGGCCGCAGGAGACGCCATTGAAATATACCCCTCCTACCGTGAAGATCTGCTGCGTATCGAATTCTGGGGGGACGAAGTGGAATCGATCACCCGCCGTGATCCTCTGACCGATCATCAGCTGGCGGAACTGACCACCGCCAGTATTTTTCCCGCCAAGCATTTCGTCATGCCCTACTCCAGAATTGAACAGGCGCTGGAAGCCATCCAGCGGGAGCTGGAAGAACGAGTGGCGTGGTTCGAGAAAAAAGGACGCCTGCTGGAAGCCCAGCGGCTTCATCAGCGCACATGCTATGACATGGAAATGATGCGCGAACTGGGATATTGCTCCGGAATAGAAAACTATTCCCGTCATCTGGCCGCCCGCGAACCCGGATCACGTCCATACACTCTGATTGACTTTTTTCCTGATGACTTTATTACCGTTATTGATGAGTCGCACGTCACCCTGCCCCAGATCGGCGCCATGTACCGGGCCGACAGAAACCGCAAGGAAACCCTGGTCGAGCATGGATTCCGACTGCCCTCCGCCCTCGACAACCGGCCGCTTACCTCGGAGGAATTCGAAACCGTCACCGATCAAACTATTTACATTTCCGCCACTCCGGGAGCCAAAGAACTTGGTCGCACTACCCCGATAGAACAGGTAGTAAGGCCGACCGGCCTGCTTGACCCAGAAGTGGAAGTCCGCCCTCTGAAGTATCAAGTGGACGATGTCATTGAAGAAATCCGTCAACACGCCGAAAGCGAAGAACGAGTTTTAGTGACCACACTCACCAAGAAAACCGCCGAAGAGCTGGCTGACTATCTGCGCCGGCTCGACCTGCGGGTGCGATACCTGCATTCGGAAATCGATGCCCTGGAGCGAGTTGACTTGCTGCGCAGCCTTCGGCGCGGTGATTTCGACTGCCTCATCGGCATTAACCTGCTGCGTGAGGGACTGGATCTGCCCGAGGTTTCGCTGGTGGCTATTCTGGATGCCGACAAGGAGGGTTTTCTGCGTTCCGAAACCTCACTGATTCAAACCGCCGGAAGAGCCGCCAGGCATGAAAGCGGCAGGGTTATTCTCTACGCTGACAAGATCACTGACAGCATGCAGAGAATGCTTGACACCACCGCCCAGCGCCGCGAGAAACAGGAAGAGTTCAACCGCCGCCATCAGATCACCCCGAGATCCATCAAGAGAGCCATTCAAGGAAGTTTACGGCTCTACGACAAAACTGAAGAGAGCGCAGTCCAGGCAATCCAGGAAGAAGGCGGAGATTATGATGTGCACGAAGTTATCAGCCAGCTGGAGTCGGAAATGGCGCAGGCGGCAGAGGCGCTTGAATTTGAGCGGGCTGCCATGCTGCGGGATCAGATCGCCGGCCTCAAAAAGAGTCAGACTGAATCATCCGGGGGCGAAAGTTAATTGTGCTTTATACAAGCCCGACCGCCGGGCGCTTTTGCCCCCGGATACCCCGGATGGAAACAGCGGCTGTCGAAGAACCGTAACCCTATCCGTGCTAATCCGTGGTTCACAGTCGTCCCATGGGATGGCCTGGTTAATCCGCCTCAGGCGGATCCCGAACCAAACTCGAAATGGATTCAGGTTCGTGACAAGGTTCGGGACAAGGTTGAACCCAGGAATACGCAATATACCTTTTCGCATAACCTCTTGCTAAGACCCCATGCGGAACGATTTAGGGGGCAACACACTAACCGTCATCGGCATAAAAATAATCTTTGTCGCCGAGACCGCGAAACCAATAGGCGGAACATGGATAATCCGCCGGTAATAGTTCCGCTTCGGAAGTCAGTTCAACCTTGCCCCCGCCCTCCGGCAGGTCAATCGCGAAAGACGGTATCGCCAGCCCCGAGACAGTGTTCCGCAGCTGTTTCATCAATGACAAACCGCGCTTGATGCCGGTGCGGAAATGCCTGGTTCCCGCCACGGGATCGCCATGAAACAGGTAATAAGGCTTCACCCGCATGCGCAACAGTCCGAGATTGAGTTCACGAAGATTCTCCACTGAATCATTGATGCCCTTCAGAAGCACAGTTTGATTAACCATGGGAACTCCGTTTTTGATAAGTTTGCGGCAAGCCTCATGTGCTTCACCGGTCAATTCGCGGGGATGGTTGAAATGAGTCACCAGCCAAAGGCCCGAATAACGCCCCAGTAGTGCACACAAGTTTTGACTGAATCTCTGCGGCAGCACCGCCGGCAGTCGCGAAGCCACCCTGACAACGGCAAGCCGCTTTATCGCCGCCAGGTCATCGAGCAGGTTACGTAAAACACTGTTTCCAAGCAATAGCGGCTCGCCGCCGGAAATTATCACTTCCTCTATTTCAGGATGGTGACGGATGTAATCAATAATATCTGCCTGAGTCGCGGAGTTCCAGGGCAGCTCTCGATGCCAGTTTCGCTTGCGCAGGCAATGCCGACAATGGACCGCGCACCGGGAGGTCAAGACCAGCAGCGCCCGGTCCGGGTAGCGATGCACCAGCCCTTGCACGGGCGAACATGCTTCCTCGGCCAGCGGATCGGAATGTGCCCGCCACTGGCTGCCGGTCTCCGCCGGGCTCGGCATGATTTGTTTCAATATCGGATCATTCTTATCGTTGGGGTCAATCAGCGAAAGATAATAGGGAGTCGCCAGCGGTGGGTATTTTTCAGCCGCCGGCCGCGTGGAAACCAAATCTCCATCTTCGATGTCCAAGACTTTTTCCAAGTCCGCCATTGAAGCGGGACTATGGCGCAACTGCCAGCGCCAGTCCCGCCATTCTTTCATGGGGACAGAGTTATAGTGAGAAAGAGCCATTTTATATTCCCTGTTCGGATTAGTCAAATCGACAATCCGCGGTAAGGTATCAAGGTTGTTTATAACTGCCGCGACATTGTCCGGCAACAGAAAATTATATCGGTTTAATTTATTTCAAGCTGGAAACTGAAAGAAATGCTCAACACTGTAATCCATAAGATATTCGGTTCTCGCAACACTCGGATTTTGAAGTCACTGTGGCCTCTGGTCGAAGAAATCAATGCCCACGAAGAAAAAATGCAGGCGCTCACCGACGAACAGGTGCGGGCCAAGACGGATGAATTCAAAGAACGGCTGCATGCCGGCGAAACTCCCGATGACCTGATGTGCGAAGCTTTCGCGGTAGTCAAGAACACCTGTCGCCGGCTGTGGGGGCAGACCTTTGAGGTGACCGGCCATAATGTAACCTGGGACATGGTGCCATTTGACGTTCAGCTCCTCGGCGCCATCGCTCTGCATCGCGGCAATATCGCCGAAATGGCCACCGGCGAGGGCAAAACTCTGGTGGCCACCATGCCCCTGTACCTTAACGCCTTAACCGGCCGCAACTGTCAGCTGGTTACCGTTAACGACTACCTGGCCCGCCGGGATGCGGAGTGGATGGGGGCGATATACCGTTTCCTCGGCCTGACCGTAGGCTGTCTGCAAAACAAGCAGCCGCCGGCTGAACGCCGCCAGCAGTATGCCTGTGATATAACTTACGGCACTAACAGCGAGTTCGGTTTTGACTATCTGCGCGACATGGGCATGGCCATGTCGCAGGAACAAATGGTGCAGCGCGATTATTATTATACCATCATCGACGAAATAGACAGCATCCTGATCGATGAAGCCAGGACTCCGCTGATCATTTCCGGTCCTTCCTCGGTCTCCACCCATCGCTATGATAAACTGAAGCCTTCGGTCAGCCAGCTTTTCAATCGTCAATCCCTATTATGCAACCGCATGGTACAGGAGGCCAAAGAAACCATTGACAAAATCTCTCAGGGAGAGGAGTCCATACCCGAAGAAGAGGAAAGAAACGCGCTTATCAAGATATGCCAGGTACGCATGGGGATGCCGAAACATAAGCAAATGATGCGGATGCTGGAAAACCCTGCCGTACGCCGGCGTGTAGAACAAATGGAACGGGAAATCAACAGCGACCAGAACCGCGGCCTTTTGCAGCAGGTGCGCGAGGAATTGTTTTTCGCCATTGACGAGCGCGGCGGCGAAGCCGATCTGACGGAAAAGGGACGAAACTTTCTCAACCCAGGCGATCCGGAAGCCTTTGTCATCCCCGACCTGGCCGCCATTCTCAGCCGCCTGGACGCCGACACCAGCCTTTCGGAGGAAGAAAAAACCAAACAGCGGCAGGAGGCTCAGGAAAGCTTTGACCGTCAGAGTGAAACCATCCACAACATTTCCCAATTGCTGCGGGCATACTGCCTCTTCGAGCGCGATGTCCAGTACGTAATTCAGGATGACAAAGTGGTGATCGTGGATGAATTCACCGGCCGGATGATGCCGGGACGGCGCTTCAGCGAGGGGCTGCACCAGGCGCTGGAGGCGAAGGAGAATGTGAAGATTGAACGAGAAACGCAGACCCTGGCTTCCGTCACCATCCAGAACTATTTCCGCATGTATGAAAAGCTGGCCGGCATGACCGGGACGGCGGAAACGGAGGCCAACGAATTCAAGGAAATTTACGGCCTGGATGTTATCGTTGTTCCCACCAATCGTCCCTGTATACGCGTCGATTACGATGACCGGATATATAAAACCAAGCGGGAAAAATACAATGCCGTGGCCGCCGAGATTGCCGAGTGCCACCAGCGCGGCCAGCCCTGTCTGGTCGGCACTATTTCCGTGGAGGTTTCGGAAGTCATCAGCCGCATTCTTCGGCGCCGGAACATACCGCACAATGTAATCAACGCCAAGTATCACCAGAAAGAAGCTGAAATTGTCAATCGCGCCGGTGAGCCCGGGACGGTGACCATAGCCACCAACATGGCCGGCCGCGGCACGGACATCAAACTGGGGAAAGGAGTCGTCGATGTCGGCGGCCTGCATGTCATCGGCAGCGCCCGGCATGACGCCCGGCGTATTGATCGACAGCTGCGCGGCCGCTGCGCCCGCCAGGGAGATCCGGGATCATCGCGCTTTTATGTTTCACTTGAGGACGACCTGATGCGGCTGTTCGGTTCAGACCGCGTCTCTTCCGTAATGTCAAAAATGGGACTGCAGGAAGGGGAAGAACTCTCTCATTCCATGCTCAATAAATCAATCGAACAAGCCCAGCGACGAGTCGAACAGCAGCATTTCGCGGCCCGAAAAAGAACTTTGGAATACGACGATGTCGTCAATAAACAAAGAGAGGTCATCTATAATCTCAGAAAAGAAATACTCACCTGCGAAGACCCGAGAGAGAAATTGTTCGACTTTGTTTACACCCGTGTCTGCGAGAAACTTGAATTGGCGGAAACTGACGCGGGCGAAGGAGAACATCTGGAGACACAGGAATTCATGCGCTGGCTCAACCGGACTTTCCCGATTCGCTTCCGGGAACAGGACCTGGAGTTCGAAGGTGAATACGACCGTGACACTTTGGCTCAGAGAGTGGTTGACCGTATCGATCAGGCCTATAAACTCAAAGAGGGGGTGGAGCCGGAAGATTTCACTCGCTGGCTCGAAATTCAAATCATGCTGAACGCCATAGACACTCATTACCAGGAGCATCTTTACGCCATGGACGCTCTGCGCTATGGGGTGCAACTGCGGGCCTACGGCCAGAGAGATCCGCTGGTTGAATACAAACAGGAAGCCTACGCCATGTTCGGCGAACTCATGGACAACATCAAGGATCGAATCATCAACAACATGTTCCGCTCCGCTTCCAGGCTCACTTCTTTGAATCAGTCCATGGCCAAAGCGCCTCGGCAGGCCAGCCACACCAGTCTCGGGCAGTTCGCCGATGTTCAAGGCGCTCAGAGCGGCCGGCCGGCCGCGGCGGCCGCCGGCGAAGGAGCGGGCGGCGGCGGAGCGGGCGGCGGCGGAGCGGGCGGCGGCACCGCCGTCAAGCGTCCGCCCTCCCGGCCTAAAACCGTGCGCCGGGACGCGCCGAAAGTCGGCCGCAACGACCCCTGCCCGTGCGGCAGCGGCAAGAAATACAAACAATGCTGCGGCCGTTGAATTTGGCTTCACACATTATACAAGGACCTACGACCATGGAAAACATTTACCAGGTATCGAAAACCAGCTCCCCGATTGAAATAAACGCCGACTGGAACAAACCGGCCTGGCTTCAGCGGCCGGCTCTGAGCATCAATCAACACATGGGTGAAGCCCCCCTGCACAAGCCGAAAGTCGAAGCCAAGCTGGCTTGGGACGATGAGTGCGTTTACGTCATTTTCAGGGTGGAAGACAAGTATGTCATGGCAACGGCTGACAAACATTTCGACATGGTCTGCAAGGATAGCTGCGTGGAATTTTTCTTTGCTCCCCGCGCCGACACCGAGGAAGGTTATTTCAATCTGGAGACCAACTGCATCGGCTCCATTCTGATGTTTCATCAGTATGGTCGACAAATCAATCAGCGCTGGATTGATCTTGAAGACCTGAAAAGCATAGAGCTGGCGACCTCCCTGCCGAAAGGAAAAGTCATCAGCCCGGAAATCAAAGATGACACCGTCTGGACAGTTGAATACGCCCTGCCTTGGCGCATGCTGGAAAAATACACGACAGTCAATCCGCCCGCCCCGGGAGTCGAGTGGCGGGCCAATTTCTATAAGTGCATAGAACAGAACTCCCACCCCCACTGGCTCACCTGGAATGAAATCCCCCTCCCCGCTCCTGATTTTCACCAGCCCCGACACTTCGGCATTATAAAGTTTATTGACTGATCGGAAGCTTCGTGCCGCGGCAGTAAAATGAGCCGCCTGTAGCGGGTGAAAAGTG
The DNA here is from genome assembly GCA_003552565.1 of Lentisphaerota bacterium. GTDB lineage: Bacteria > Verrucomicrobiota > Lentisphaeria > Oligosphaerales > PUNB01 > PUNB01. The sequence continues at coordinate 4,600 of PUNB01000111.1, read as the reverse complement.
GTGTCGCCCCCTGCAGGGGCTCTGAGATCGGGTGACACGCGATTCCACGGGTTAACACCCGTGGCTATAGTCCTGCCGCCCTCTGACGAGGGCTGAAGCGTGACACGACACTAGAGGAGGCTACGAGGGTTCCGAAAGCATAACACTGCGCCGAAGACCTTTGGAATTGCGGCCATGTACAAGCCCGCCACCGAGCGCCTTGCCTCTCTGATCGGGTACGGGGCAGTTTGCGCCACCAGGCGCCTTGTGCACCTGGGGCGGTGTCCATTGGCTAAGCACCCGCTCCCCCCCTCTCCCGCCACCGGGCACCTTATGCGCCCGGAGCGATGTTCACCGGCTAACCGCGGGTGCCGCGCTCTCTTCCCCCGCCGTCGGCGATGGCGGGGGGGGGAAGAGAGAGAAGGGTGTGTGGCGGGGATCTCATTAGCCTTTGAACTCATTCACCCGCCTGACAAGCAGGCGGGGGTCTCCGCACATGTCATCTCGTCATCGAGTCAGCCCGGTGTCACGGAGTCATGGAGTCACGGAGTCAATAAACCAAGCAATCCCGCCGCCGGGCTTTGTCTGACGAGCGGCGGGAACTCGTTGACAATCCGGAGCTGGAAGCTCCGGCCACTATCTGAACCCGGCGGCACGAGGCGCCGGATACCCCGAGGGAGAGACTGGTGCGTCATAAAAAACTTTGTCCCGAACCTTGTCTCGAACCTTGTGCAGTGTTTTTTGACTTTGGAATCAGGTTTGTGATCCGCCTGAGGCGGATTCGGGACAAGGTTATATATACGAAGTCTCACATAAGCCCGGCCACCGGCGCGGGGCGCCTGATACCCCGTAAAAGAAACAGGGAACACTAATAATGAATTTTGAATTTTGAATTCTGAATGTTGAGTTTCGGACAGACCAGACAGTTCCACTTCAAAATTCATCATTCAATATTCAGAATTGTGTTTCATTCGCACCTTGTCTCGCACCTGATTCCAAAGTCAAAAAAACACTGGACAAAGTTCGGGACAAGGTTAACAATGCGAAGTCTCACATAAGCATATTGGACACGATAACGCGAACCACTAGTCCGAACAGTTGTCTAAAACCGGCCATAAGCTCAGCTAACGCAAATCAAACTTATGTATCAAATCAGATGTAATAGTCAACTCAGAAAACAGGAGTGATTTATGCACTTTTTTTGCAAAAATTCCAGGAATGACTTCCGCTCTTTTACCTCCCTTCTCCTGAAAGATAAAGCTATTTTTACTATTGCCGCTTTTTTCTGCTTTTTATTAACGGCCGGTGCAATTGCGGCCCATCATTGGCCGCATGATCTAAGCGACCTGCCGCCGGATCCGGAGATCACCTTCGGCACACTTGACAACGGTTTTCGATATGTCATTCTGCCCAATGAAGAACCGCCTGAGCGAGTAAGTTTGCGGCTGTTGGTCAAGGCCGGTTCTTTAATGGAAACCGAAGAACAAAGAGGCCTGGCTCATTTTGTTGAACACATGGCCTTTCGCGGCACCGAGAACTTCGCCCCGGATGAAATGGTGCAGTACTTTCAGCGGCTCGGCATGGCTTTCGGACCGGACACCAATGCCCATACCGGTTTTGATCAGACGGTTTACTATCTGGACCTGCCGGAAGCCTCCTCCGAACTGCTCAATGACGGCCTGCTGCTGTTAAGCGATTATGCCGATAAAATGATTTTTCCCAAACCTGAAATGGAAAAAGAAAGAGGTGTCATCATTGAAGAAAAGAAAGAACGCGACACCGCCAGTTTCCGGACTTTTGTCGCCGAATTAAATTTTATCGCTCCCGACACCCTGCTGCCGGAAAGATTACCGATCGGCCTGGAAGAAGTCATCCGAAACGCGCCTCGGGAAGAATTTCTGAACTTTTACAACCGCTGGTACACCCCTGACAGAATGGTCTTGGTGGCTGTGGGGGAAATCGACCCGGAAAGGCTGGAGCCGAAAATCAAAAAACATTTCGCCGACATGGAAGCCGACGACGATCCCAGCGACCCGCCGCAATTGGGGAAAATTGAAAAACGAGGGGTTGAAGCCGAGATTCATCGGGAACCGGAAATCGGCACCGCCAGAATTTCCATCCAGGCCGCCAAGGAACTGGAGCAGAAACCCGACACCAAGGCTTCCCGAAAAGAAAAGATGACCCTTACCCTGGCGGCGCAGATGCTTAATCTGCGGCTTGACTCCCTTGCCCGTCAGGAAGATACACCTTTTTCATCCGCCCAGGCCTATGTCCACGACTGGTTTGATTATTTCCGCACTCCCGGCGCTTCCCTGAGTGTGGATCCGGAAAAATGGGAGCAAGCGCTGCCGCTGCTGGAACAGGAGATCCGCCGCACCCTCGAACACGGCTTTACGGACGCCGAATTTGAGCAGGCCAAAAAACAACAGCTTCATTCGTATGAACGCGAAGTGCGTCGCCGGCGCACCCGCAATTCCCGCCGTCTCTCCACTTCCATAGCCCGGTCCATGGTCCGCGGCAGGGTCTGGACCGCCCCGAAAACAGAACTGGAGCTGGCACAGGAATTATTCGCGGAACTCACACCAGAAGATGTCCGAAAAACTCTGCGGCAAAGCTGGCCGCAAGGAGAACGGCTGGTTTTTCTCTCCGGGAAACTGCCGGAAGATCTGTCGAAGGCGGAGGTCTATCGGGTGCTGGCACAGAGCATGCTCACCTCCGTCTCCGCGCCGGAGGAAAAAGAAATTCAGCAGTTCGCCTACACCGACTTCGGCGAACCAGGAGAAATAATCGACCGTCAGGAACATGAAGATCTGGGAATAACCGAAGTCCAATTTGACAACAACATCGCGATGCTGATAAAACCCACCGAGTTCGAAGACGACGTCATCCGTGTCAGCGCCCGCTTCGGCGGCGGCCTGCTCTCCATGCCGCCGGAAAAACCCGGGCTGCCATTACTCAGCCGACAAACCTTTATCGAAGGCGGACTGGGAGAACACAGCCGGGAGGAATTGCGCCGGATATTCGCCGGCCAGGATGTCGAGGCCGAGTTTTCGATTGACGATGATGCCTTCCTGCTGCAGGGCCGGACCTCTCCGCGCGACCTCGGCCGACAGTTCCAGCTGCTGACCGCTTATATGCAGGATCCGGGTTATCGTCCGGAAGCTCTGCGTATGGCCAGAGATGATTTAGATCAGCTTTACGCTCAGGTTCGCCACACGGCCGGCGGTGTCGTTCAGGACCGAGTCAACCGTTTCATCCATGGCGGGGACCCGCGTTTTGGAGTTCCGTCCCGGCGGCAAGTGGAGAAACTGGATATGGAAGATGTCCGCGACTGGCTCAAGCCCGCGTTAGAAGAAGGATTCCTGACCGTGGCTGTAGTCGGCGATGTCGAAGTTGAAGAGGCCCTTCAATGGGGACGGGAAACCTTCGGGGCGCTGGATCAGAGAGAAAAAGAAAAACCTGCTTATTCTGAACAACGTCAAATCCGCTTTCCTGACGAAGAGGAATTGAAGAAATTTCATTTCAGCACCGAAATCCCCCGGGCGGCGGCCATTGTTTACTGGCCCACCGAGGACATGTGGGACATATCCCGCAGCCGCAGACTGAACTTTCTGTCGCGAGTGATCTCTGACAAACTGCGGGAACGTATTCGCGAAGAGCTGGGACAGGCTTACAGCCCGCGGTCGATGCATCAGGCAAGCGATACTTACGATGATTTCGGCTTTATGATGGCGCTTGTGACCTGTCAGCCCCAGCATGCTTCGAAGATAACCGAAAAAGTTCGGGAAATCGGCCGGGAACTGGCGCAGGAAGGCATCGATGCTGACCTGCATCAGCGCGTCATGGCGCCCTTGCGGGCGCGATTGCGGGAACAGGTGCGCAGTAATCGGTACTGGCTCCGACAGGTGCTGCTGCCGGCGCATGAGTATCCGCAACGACTGGACTGGGCCCGAACCATGCAGGAAGACATGGCCTCTATCACCAAAGAAGAAATCAACCAGCTGGCGGAAAAATATCTCGGCGAAGAAAACGCCCTGCGAGTAATTGTGCTGCCGGAAGAGAAAACCGAAGATCAAAATGAATAATCGGCGGACACCGGCGCAAGGCTGACCTGACACCCAAGGGTGAGGCTTATTTAATGGTTTCTGGTGTCAGGTTTCGGGTTTCAGGGTCCCGGTGCGCCTGGCACCCCGAGGGTGAGACTGTTGCGGCATAAAAAACTTTGTCCCGAACCTTGTCCAGTGTTTTTTGACTTTGAAATCAGGTTCGGGACAAGGTTAACAACGCGAAGTCTCACATAAGCCCGGTCGCCGGCGCAAGGCGACACATACCCCGAGGGAGAGACTTTACGTACTTTTACACGTACTCGTACACGCTAATCGTCATTATTTCTGACCCCGAAGATTTGAGTGTACGAGCACGTGTACGATTACGGTACTCGGATGACTGATAACCGATCACCGAGACGAAGTCTCACATAAGCCCTACCGCCGGCGCGATGCGCCTGATACCCCGTAGAAGAAACAGGGAACACTAATAATGAATTTTGAATTTTGAATTCTGAATGTTGAGTTTCGGACAGACCAGACAGTTCCACTTCAAAATTCATCATTCAATATTC